>CALWGI010000088.1 GCA_944380045.1 uncultured Blautia sp. | reverse complement strand
TTGCGGCGTCTGTATCCCGCAGGATCTCTTCCAATATTAAGATCTTTATTTTCTGATTATGCGATTTTGCCATATCAAACCTCTTATCTCTGAAAAGAAGAAAGGTGTCAAAAGCATTTTGCTTTCGGCACCTTTCCCGGTATCTTACTCTTCCGGTGCAAATTCATCTTTGCCTACTCCGCAGACCGGACATACCCAGTCTTCGGGAAGGTCTTCAAACGCAGTACCCGGCTCAATGCCATTATCCGGATCACCGATTTCCGGATCGTATACATATCCACACGGTTCACATACATATTTCTGCATTGCCATTAACTCCTTTCAGATTAGCGCTAAACAGGAATATCTGTCACCTGTCCATAGACTCATTATACCGTCACAATATTTTGATTGCAAGAACTATTTCAGGAATCTGTTGCAGATATAATCGTTGGCTTCCTTTTCCTGGGAATCATCCAGCGGGGCGAGCTTAACGTCACCGCCGTATTTTCTCTCCAGCGCCTTAAGGATCAGCCAGTCGGCAAGCTGCGGGTTCTTGGGAAGCAGCGGACCGTGAAGATAAGTTCCGATCACGTTTTTATATACCACGCCTTCGTATCCTGTTTTTCCATCATTTCCCGATCCGTAAAGCACCCGGCCCAGCGGTTTGTTATTCTTAATGCAGGTCCTGCCGCCATGATTCTCAAATCCTGTCACAGGCATATCAAACAGGTCGCTTTTCAGGATAATATTGCTGATCAGACGTCCTTCCCCCTGCTCGGTGTACATATCCACCAGATCCAGACCCTGGATCGTACCCTGCTCCGTCTTATAATAACTGCCCAGAAGCTGGTAGCCTCCGCAGATGGCGATAACCACACCATTATCCTCCACATAGGCTCTGAAATCTTCCCGGATCTCTTTCAGTTTCTCGCAGACCAGCATCTGCTCCCGGTCTGATCCGCCTCCGAGAAGCACGATATCAAGAGCGGAAAAATCGATCCTGTCATTCAGTTCATAGGCTATGGTCTCCGCCTCAATCCCCCGCCACTGACATCTTTTCATCAGACACTGGATATTGCCTCTGTCTCCGTACAGATTCAGAAGATCCGGATACAAATGTCCTATTGTAATCTTCATTTCTCTCCCTCCAGTCTCTTCAGGATATTCCTGGTGCTGAACAGCGCCGTATAATTCACCAGCACATAAAGATTCCCCGTACCGTCTTTCACACGGTTTCGGACGGCAGTCTCAACATCCGCTTCCAGCATGGAGGGAATATCCACATATTTCAGTCTCAGGCGCATATCCTGACACCGGATCCCGCTTACCGTGATGGAGCGGATGCTCTCGTCGCGGAAAAGATCAAAATCCACGTCCCAGAGCCAGGAAATATCTATGCCGTCCTGGGCGTTGTCGTTGATGGCAATGATCACATCTTTTGGCGATTTATCCTGCATGACCGCCGAGATATTCTGATTGAATCCCGCGGGATTTTTGGCAAGGTTCAGAGTGACTCCCGCTCCCTGTATCCGGAACTGTTCCATCCTGCCGTTCTCCGGATTGAATTTCCTCAGCATATCATTAAAATGCTCTGCGGAAAATCCTGCGGTACGCACTCCCGCATAGGCGGCGAGGATATTATATACATTATAGAATCCCTTATAATTCGCGGAGAGCAGCCTGTCCTCCACACGAAACGCCAGACGGTCGCCCACCTGGACATCATACGCGTCAAAATCAGGATCCGGTCTTTTGAATCCGCATTTCGGACACAGATAATCGCCCAGCTGACTGTAATGATAAAAACTGTATTCCAGTCTGGCGCCGCATTTCTTACAGAAACGGCCTTCCCTGATCTCATTGGTCTCATTCTTCATAACCTGACGGCTGATCCCGTAAAAAGTGCAGGGATTGCCGGTATCCATTGCCAGATAGGCAGAGAGGGCGTCGTCGCCGTTGACGATCAGGCGCATTTGGGGCAGGGTACGGATCATGGATTCCAGAATATCCATTGTGATATCGATCTCTCCGTATCTGTCCAGCTGATCGCGGAAAAGATTCGTCAGGACCATATAATCCGGATGTATCTCCGGAAAAATATATTTTGTTGAAGCCTCATCCGCTTCGATACAGGCGTAATCAGCGTCGATATGCCCGTTCAGGCCTGCCGCCAGCACAAACGCAGCCACAACGCCGTTCAGCATATTGGATCCGGTGTGATTGCAGATCACCTTCTGTCCTTCTGCCTCCAGGGCGGCGCAGAGCATATTGTTTGTGGTTGTCTTTCCATTGGTCCCGCAGACAGCAAAGATTCCTTTCCGCACTTCCCCCGCCAGTTCTTTCAGGATCGGCGGATATATTTTCAATGCAATCTTTCCCGCCCAGGTCACGCCCTGTCTTCCCATTTTTTTACAGGCGAACCCCGCGGCTTTTGCGGCCCATACAGCCGCAATCCTTCTGATGTTCATATATTTTATTCCTCTGCAGTATTTTATTTCCGTATTATTTTACGATAATTTGATAAAATTATCAACAAAAAAACAGGGATACCCTTATCGGATATCCCTGTCCTGCTTTTGATGATTATACTAACTCGATCAGTACTTCCATTGCAGCGTCGCCCTTACGCGGTCCGATCTTGACGATTCTTGTATAACCGCCGTTACGTCCAACATATTTCGGAGCGATCTCTTCGAACATTTTCTTAACCATGTCCACATCTTTGGTGTTTTTCTTTCTGCCGGCACCTTTCGCAGGTACTTCTTTTACAGGATAGAACACCTTCATCATCTGACGACGTGCGTGAAGTCTGGAAGGAGCGTCCTTGGTGATCTCTTTCTGAACTTCATCGTATACGGTTTTCTTTTTGCCGTCTACAACTTCTTTTACTCTCTTGCCGTCAGCATCCTTGCGGGCAACCTTTGCTGTTACGGTAACAGTCTCAAAGTTATCTTTCTCACGTACAGCCATAGCGATCAGGCCTTCCGCGATCTTGCGGATTTCCTTGGCTTTGGTCTCTGTTGTGATGATCTTTCCGTGATAAAGAAGGTTGGTCACCTGATTTCTTAACAGAGCTTTTCTCTGATCAGAAGTTCTTCCTAATTTTCTATATTTTGCCATTTTATTTTCCTCCATCTGCGGGACATCAGGGCATGCTTGTTCGGACTTACTGTCCCGATGCTTTGGCACCCCGCCCTAAATTTTATTATTCTTCTGTAGGCTGAAGCTGAAGTCCCAGCTCCTTAAGCTTCGCAAGTACTTCTTCCAGGGACTTACGGCCCAGATTACGAACCTTCATCATATCGTCAGAAGTCTTGTTGCACAGCTCTTCTACTGTATTGATACCTGCCCTCTTGAGACAGTTATAGGAACGCACGGAGAGTTCGAGCTCATCAATGCTCATCTCCAGAACTTTTTCCTTCTCATTGTCTTCTTTCTCGATCATGACTTCCGCAGTCTTAGCGTTCTCGGAAAGATCGATAAACAGGCTGAGATGTTCGCTTAACACTTTCGCCGCAAGGCTGACCGCCTCGTCGGGATCCAGTGTTCCGTTGGTGTATACGTCCAGTGTCAGCTTATCAAAATCGGTCACCTGACCAACACGGGTGTTTTCCACGATCATGTTAACCCTGTCTACAGGTGTATAGATAGCGTCAACTGCAATCACGCCGATAGGCATATCCTCGGATTTGCCCTTGTCTGCGCTGATGTAACCGCGGCCCTTGGTAATAGTCAGTTCCATGGCCAGTCTGCAGTCTTTGCCGCCGTTCAGAGTGGCGATCACCTGGTCGGGATTCATGATCTCAATATCCTGATCGGTCTGAATATCAGCGGCTGTAACAACGCCCTTGCCCTCACACTCAATATATGCGGTCTTCGGTTCGTTGTCAGTGCTGTTATTCTTGATGGCCAGGCTCTTAAGATTCATGATGATCTCTGTAACATCTTCTTTGACGCCCGGAATTGAGCTGAACTCATGAAGTACACCGTCGATCTTCACCTGGCTTACTGCCGCTCCCGGAAGGGAAGACAGCATGATTCTCCTGAGAGAATTGCCAAGTGTAGTACCATAACCTCTTTCCAGCGGTTCCACTACGAATCTGCCAAACTTTTTATCTTCAGATATTTCGGTAATTTCGATTTTGGGTTTATTAAAATCAAACACTATAAGATTCCCTCCTTCTGGAAAGCTGCGCTTCACTGCGCTTTCAGGCTTTATTTAGAGTACAGCTCGACGATAAGCATCTCGTTTACAGGAACATCGATTGCTTCTCTGCTGGGAAGTTCTTTGATCGTTCCGGTCAGAGCTTCCTGATTTACATCCAGCCATTCCGGAACAAGTCTTCCGCCTGTTACCTCCAGAATTCCTTTATATCTGTCAGAACCTTTGCATTTTTCCTTGATCTCGATCACGTCGCCGGCCTTTGTAAGGTAGGACGGGATGTTGACGCATTTGCCGTTTACAAGTACATGCTTGTGGTCAACGATCTGACGGGCCTCACGTCTTGTTCTTGCGAATCCCATACGGAACAGAACGTTGTCCAGTCTGCTCTCCAGCATAACCATCAGGTTCTCACCTGTCTGGCCCGGCATTCTGTCGGCTTTCTTATAGTAGTTACGGAACGGTTTCTCAAGAACTCCGTAGATGAATTTTGCTTTCTGTTTTTCTCTTAACTGTAAACCGTACTCAGAAACTTTTCTGTTTGCACGCTTTAACTGTCTTGTGGATTTTTTATCAATACCAAGATAAATCGGATCCAGGCCAAGGGATCTGCATCTTTTAAGAACGGGCACTCTGTTTACTGCCATTTCAAGCTACCTCCTCAATTAGACTCTTCTGCGTTTTGGTGGACGGCATCCGTTATGCGGAACCGGTGTTACGTCACGGATACTTGTTACTTCAAGTCCGCATGCCTGAAGGGCGCGGATTGCAGCTTCACGTCCGGAGCCAGGTCCTTTCACCATAACATCAACAGTTTTTAATCCATGTACTAAAGCAGCTTTTGTTGCAGTCTCTGCTGCCATCTGCGCTGCATAAGGGGTAGATTTCCTTGAACCTCTAAATCCCAGACCGCCGGCACTTGCCCAGGAAAGAGCATTTCCTTCGTTGTCTGTCAGTGTAACAATTGTATTGTTAAAAGAAGACTGGATATGTGCCTGTCCGTGTTCAACGTTTTTCTTGACACGACGTTTTGTTGTCGTTTTTCTGGTTGCTTTTGCCATTTTAAAACTAACCTACACTTTCCTTTGATTTATATTATTTCTTCTTGTTTGCTACTGTTCTCTTCGGACCTTTGCGGGTTCTTGCGTTTGTCTTGGTCTTCTGACCACGAACCGGAAGTCCTTTACGGTGACGAATGCCTCTGTAGCATCCGATTTCCTGCAGTCTCTTGATATTCAGAGCGATTTCACGGCGAAGATCACCTTCAACCATCATTGTCTCATCGATAACAGCGCTGATTCTCTTAACCTCGTCGTCGGTCAGGTCTCTGACACGAGTGTCGGGATTAACATTTGCCTGAGCAAGAATCTTGTCTGCGCTTGGTCTTCCGATACCATAAATATAGGTAAGACCGATTTCAATACGTTTTTCTCTTGGTAAGTCTACACCAGCTATACGAGCCATGTACTGTTTCCTCCATTTTCTTTTTTCTGAAAGCTCCGCGTCGTACACCACTTGCGTCTGCGCAAGGTGAAATGGGGTGCATCTTCAGCGTCCGCTCCCGTTTTCTGTTCCTAATTGGGGTGCCTCGGTAAAACACCCAGCCGCCTCTGGCGTGAGACAGCCTTTCCGAAACTGCAGCCTCCGGCTGCTGTTGCCTCTCGGTATTAGGCAATACATGCTTTCATAAGATTTCTAAACAGTCCGAACAACCCTTCCGGGCGTATCAGACTACAGCCGCACGTTTCACAAACATCAACCCTGTCTCTGTTTGTGTTTCGGATTCTCACAGATTACTCTGATAGATCCTTTTCTCTTAATGATCTTGCATTTTTCGCAGATCGGCTTTACAGATGATCTTACTTTCACTGGAAATCCTCCTTCCGTAATTTAGGCTTGAATCTGCAGTTATGGACGCACTTATAGCGCGTTCGCATTATAGTCTAACACCATCAGATGGTAATTGCAAGTGTTTTTTTCATGTTTCAGATGTTTTTTCTTTTTTCCTGTCAGCATCGGCGGGGACGCATCCCCGCCGGTGTATTTCCTTATTCCGCGCCGTCGAAAATCTGCGCGATGGGGGAATCCGATGAAAGGATCACGGTCTTGTTTTCTCCCTTCATGGAATTCCTGAGAGCGTCGAGACTTCGGACGAAAGAGTAAAACTCTGTCCTTCCTTCTTCGCCGTAGGCATCCGCCAGTATCCTCATATACTCCTGCTCGCCTTCCGCTTCCAGGATCTCCGCCTGCTTTTCCGCCTCCGAGATCTGAATGGCGACTTCCTTATCCGTGGTGTTGCGGATCACCTTCGCCTCGGAACTTCCCTCCGCGGTATAGGTAGCCGCGATATTATCCCGTTCCGAGATCATCCGCTCGTATACGGCTTCCTTATTATCATCCGGCAGATCCAGCTGTTTCGTTTCAAAAAGCATGACGGATATGCCGTACTGCTCCATATTGTCGTCCACCGCGTCCATCACCATGGCGGAAAGTTCTCCGTCCCTGCTGGTGATCACTTCATCCTGGGACATGCTGCTGATGGCGTTTTTCGTCGCGTTGTAAACCGCCGTATTGATCCTGCTCTCTCCGTTTTCAATGGAAGAATTCAGTGTCCTGGCAAATTTCAGGGGATCGGAAATCTTCCATATTACATAGCTGTCTGTGATCATGGTCTTTTTATCTCTGGTGATCACATCGGAAGGCGCCAGATCGTACAGCAGCGTCTGTTTTGGCAGAGTGGCCGTCGTTTCAATAAACGGGATTTTCAGGCTGAGGCCCGGCTGGTCGATCACTCTCTGTACTTTTCCGAACTGGCGGACCAGTTTATACTCGTTCTGTCTGGTAACTGTCAGAGACATTCCCGCGGCAAAAAGCACTGCCAGCCCTGCCAGCGCGATGATCACGTTTTTCTTTTTCATTACCGGTCACCTCCCTGTGTGTTCTGCGCCTGCTGCGTGCCAGATGTTCCTTCTGCGGTACCGGCTCCGCTTTCCCCCGCCGCCGGTTCATAAGCGTCGTCTGATGCGGCGTTCGTCTCTCCGGTAAAGGAATCCAGCGGCAGTACCTTCTGTGTCCCCGTTCCGTCGTCTATGATCAGCTTCATATCCGGGAGGACGTCTTCCATGGCTTCATAGAACATTCTCTGCTTCGTCACTTCCGGATTCTTCACATACTCTTCGTACATGGCGTTAAAACGGGCGACTTCCGCCTCCGCCTCGTTGATCCTCACCTGTTTCGCCGCCTCGGCGTCCTGAATGATCTGGTCGGCCTGGGCTTCCGCCTGGGGAAGCTGTTCGTTCCTGTATTTATTCGCATTGTTCACAGCAGTTTCCTTGCCCTGTTTCGCCGTTTCCACCGCCTTAAAAGCACGCATGACTTCCTGGGTGGGCGGCTCGGAATCCTGGATCGTGATATTCACAAGCTGGATCCCCACGTCCTGCTGTTCCATTTTCTCCATGATCATCTCCCGGATCTTCGCCTGGATCTCACTCTTGCCCGTGGTCAGCACATCGTCCACAGAATAGCTGGCGATCACCGTGCGGATACAGCTCTGGGCGATACTTTTGAGAATTTCCACCGGTTCCTGTGAAGTGTAAAGATATTTCACAGGTTCAGTGATCCTGTATTCCACAAAGAAATCAACATCAATAAAATTATAATCCGATGTGATCATAATACCCTCGTTGGAAACCACTTCGTTGGTGTCCTGCTGATATCCGATGGGAAAGCCCTGTATTGTCGTATTTACCTTCTGTACTCTCTGGATCAGGGGGATCTTGAAGTGAAGCCCTGTCTCCGTCACCGCCTTCGGCATTCCGAATGTGGTAAGCACCGCCTGCTCCTGTTCCTGGATCTGATAGGTACAGTCCGTGGCCGCCAGAGCCGCAACCGCTACGACTGCCACGACCGCCGCTGTTCTCTTTGCCGCTTTCCCGATTTTCGGTTTGCGTGGTTTCCAGCGGTTTCTCATATTGTTCATGTTCATATTAAAATCGTCCATATTTCCTCCTTCTTAATAATGACGGATCCGTTTCATAGAAAAGAAAAAGACTTTCATTCCGGACAGGTACTGCCTGCCTCAGAACAAAAGTCTTGCTGTTTACTTCATATCGCGAATATCATCCTCTGATATCGTGCTGTCGCCAATATGTACCGCTGCCCAAAACACATTCCCGGTCTCAGACCCGCGGCCGCTACTCCCTTTTCTATGAGCGGAATCATATCATATCCAGAGGACAATTGCAAGTATGTTTTATTAAATTCTAAAAAAACATGATACTGCACAAAAATGTCTCCCTGTTTTTGTACAAACAGTGTCGGATAAGTCTGATCATCCGTTTCGGATGCTCCGGATTGTCTTTCGGAACTGTATGGTGAACAGGACCGCCGTAAAAGCTACCGCAATCGTATCGGCAATGGGCTCCGCGATATAAACCGCCATGGTCTGATCCGCCCGGATGATCTGCGGCATAATATAGATCAGCGGGATAAGAAGGACGAATTTTCTCATAACCGCCACAACAATAGATTCTGTGGCTTTGCCAAGAGCATTGAATGTCATCTGGCAGGCCATCTGGATTCCCATCAGGAACATTGCCCCCATATAAATGCGGAGGGCTGTCTTCGTAAATTCCATCAGTTCTCCGTCCGAAGTGAACATAGCCACGAAGCCTCCAGGACGCACCATGACCAGAACCCAGAGAAGG
>CALWGI010000087.1 GCA_944380045.1 uncultured Blautia sp. | reverse complement strand
TATGAACAGGTGAGATGTATACTGGAGGACGGCGACACAGAGACATCCCGGGAATACAGGGAGTTTGCTCCCATGTTTTTCCTGATGCATGAGCTGTCCCTCATCCTGAGGGGACGCCGGCACCACAGAGGCTCCATTGACTTTGATTTTCCGGAGAGCAGGATCATCCTCAACGGCGCCGGCAGGGCGATAGATGTGAAGCCCTGCGAGACGAACGCCGCCACGGAGATCATTGAGGATTTTATGCTGCTGGCCAACGAGACGGTGGCGGGGGAATACTGCAGGGGAGATTATCCTTTTGTGTACAGGACCCACGAGAACCCGGATCCGGACAAAGTGGAAAGCCTTCTGACGCTCCTGCGCCATCAGGGGATACGCGTGCGCAAAGCCGGAGAGAAGATCACTCCCCGGGAGATCCAGGAGATCCTTGAGGAGATCCGGGGACTTCCCAACGAGGCCATGATCAGCCGGCTTACGCTGAGGACCATGAAGCAGGCGAAATACACCACGGAGTGCACCGGCCATTTCGGGCTGGCAGCCAGATATTACTGTCATTTCACCTCGCCCATACGGCGGTATCCGGATCTGCAGATCCACAGGATCATCCGGGACAACCTGCGGGGAAGGCTGAAAAGAGAGGGCAGGACGGAACACTACCGGGAGATCCTGGAGGAAGTCGCCCGCCAGTCCAGTATCTGCGAGCGAAGGGCCCAGGAGGCCGAACGGGAATCCGACAAGATGAAAAAAGCGGAATATATGTCCTACCATCTGGGCGAGGAATTCGAGGGGATCGTTTCCGGCGTTACGGGTTACGGCCTGTATGTGGAACTGGACAACACCGTGGAAGGCATGGTCCACATTTCTTCCATGAAAGACGATTACTATACCTTCGACCAGGAGAACATGGAACTGAAGGGCGAACTGACGCACAGGGTCTTTCATCTGGGCCAGAGAGTGCGCGTGCGCACCGCGGACGCCGACGCGATGAAGAGGACCGTTGATTTTACTCTTGTTCCTGAGGAGAAAGGAGGGGACGCGGATGCCGAAGAAAACAGGGATCAGGCTGATCGCGAACAATAAAAAAGCGTATCATGATTATTTTATCGAGGATACCTATGAAGCGGGGATCGCTCTTGCCGGAACGGAGGTAAAATCTCTCCGGACCGGGAAATGCAGTGTGAAAGAATCCTTCGTGAGAGTGGAAAACGGGGAAGTCTACATCTACGGGATGCATATCAGCCCTTATGAGAAGGGGAATATATTCAACAAAGATCCGCTCCGCGTGCGCAAGCTTCTCCTTCACCGCCACGAGATCAATAAGATAGAAGGCAAACTGAAAGAAAAAGGACTGACCCTGGTGCCTCTGAAAGTGTATTTCAGGGACAGCCTGGTAAAAGTGGAAATCGGCGTTGCAAGGGGCAAAAAGCTGTATGACAAACGCCGGGACATTGCGAAGAAAGACCAGAAGCGGGAAGCGGAGAGAGACTTCAAGATCAGAAATCTGTAAAGTAGACCGGAAGTCTAAAAATTGTATGAAATTCCCTGTCACTTGGTTGACAAGAATGTGATACCTAGTATAATTAATGTATATCATTGTATGATATTGAACCCCACTATACCGGGAATTATATGAACGGGAGGGCATTAAAATGAAAAAAAGATATCTTGCGCTGGCAGGCCTCATTGTTGTGGCTCTGGCGGCTGCAGGCTGCGGTAAAGATAAAGAACAGGAAGAAACCCCGAGCGTACAGGTGACTCCCACGCCGGAGTCCACTGTGACGGAAGCGGTGGATCTTGTCGATATGGAGGTAACAGAAGATAAGAATGTGATCGGCACGAAGACCGCGTCGGCCGTGCGGGTTGTGATCGTCAACAGGACGGGCAGCGATATCGGCGCCATGTATATCCGCGTACATCCCGGATTCGACGACGATGACGAGGACTGGGGAGACGACCTCATAGACGGCGCGTTCACACTGAAGAACGGCGATGAGGCCACCTACTATTTCGAACCGGACTCTGATTCGGACGCCACCTACGACATCCGTATCACTTATACGGAGGAAGACCGGAATGAATGTTTCTTCCGGGATCTGCCATTGGATGAGATGAGCCAGATCGCCCTTCGCATGGAAGGAAGCGGAGACAATTCCGTTCCCTACGCGACTTACAGGACGACCTCCGGAACAGGAGAGGTCTCCACTCTGGACGATGTCCTGGACCGCCTGGGAATGTCCGAGGACGATCTTGACGACAGCGACGGGGATACAGACACAGACGATGACGACGATCAGGATGAGGCGACGCCTACTCCGGAACCGGAAGAGACTCCGGAGCCGGATCCCACGTCACCGCCTTCTGAGGAACCTTCCGGTGACGGGAACGGCGGCGGTACATCCTTTGATCCCGACGACCCCACGCCTACAGACGATACCATTACCGCGGCGGAGGGATACATCGGTTCATCCTTTGACGATCTGGCTTCGTCACTGGGCGAACCCATGTCCAACGAGTATGAGGACGTGCCTGAGACAGGCACCACCGGATACCATTATTACCCGAACTTTACCGTTACTACCACTGTAGACCAGTACGGCAACGAGACCGTTTCCGGGATCTACTGATAACCCCTTTTCAGGGACGACACAGGAAAGGACAAAACTATGAAACGTATTTTACTGAAGCTGAGCGGCGAAGCTCTGGCAGGACCGAAGAAAACAGGATTTGACGAGGAGACCGTTCTGGCGGTGGCGAAGCAGATCCGCGCAGTGGCAGAGGAGGGAACGCAGATCGGTATTGTGATCGGCGGAGGTAATTTCTGGCGCGGACGGACCAGCGAGACGATAGAGCGCAGCAAGGCGGACCAGATCGGGATGCTGGCCACTGTGATGAACTGCATCTATGTATCCGATATCTGCAGATATACAGGACTTTCCACCGAGATCTTTACGCCTTTCGTGTGCGGCGCGTTCACGAAGCTTTACTCCAAAGACGCTGTGGAGGAAGCCTTTGCCGCAGGGAAGATCGTATTTTTCGCGGGCGGTACGGGCCATCCCTATTTTTCCACGGACACAGCTACGGTGCTGCGCGCGGTGGAGATCGGAGCGGATGCGATCCTTCTCGCCAAGGCGGTGGACGGCATCTATGACAGCGATCCCAAGATCAATCCGGCCGCAGTGAAATATGATGAGATCACCATCGAGGAGGTTGTCGACAGGAAGCTTGCGGCCATGGATCTCACGGCTTCCATCATGTGTCTGGAGCAGAGGATGCCCATGATGGTGTTCGGCCTGGATGAAGAGAACAGCATTGTGAATGCGGTTCACGGCAGATTTTCCGGTACGAGAGTAACGGTTTAAGCTGAAGAGTCATAAATAACAAAAAGGGAGAACAGACAAATGGATGAAAGAGTTCAGAAGTATGACGGCAAAATGACAAAAACATTAAAAGGATTCGAGGCTGAACTGACCACGATCCGCGCGGGAAGAGCCAATCCGCATATTCTTGACAAGATTACCGTGGATTATTACGGAAGTCCCACGCCGCTTCAGCAGGTGGCGAATATCACGGTTCCCGAAGCCCGTATGATCCAGATCCAGCCCTGGGAAGCCAGCCTGATCAAGGCGATTGAGAAAGCGATCCTCACTTCGGATCTGGGGCTGAATCCCAGCAACGACGGCAAGATCATCCGTCTTGTCCTTCCGGAACTTACGGAAGAGCGGCGTAAGGAGCTGGTGAAGGATGTGAAGAAGAAGGGCGAAGCTGCCAAGGTGGCTGTCCGCAACATCCGCCGCGACGCTAACGACGCGTTCAAGAAACTGGTGAAGCAGGACGTATCCGAGGATGAGGTGAAGGATCTCAGCGACGAGGTTCAGAAGCTTACAGACAAGTATATGAAGGATATCGACGCCGCAGTTGATAAGAAATCAAAAGAAATCCTGACTGTGTGATCATCAGGAAGAGGGAGGGAGAGCCTTGGAACACAGGCTCTCCTTCTGTTGCACACGGGAAGTAAGGATTTCTGCAAAGAAGGGGAGGCTGCCGGTCATCCGGCGGCGGACAGGAGGTTTCATGAAAGTACCGAATCATATTGCCATTATCCTGGATGGGAACGGCAGATGGGCGAAAGCCAAAGGGATGCCGAGAGGTTACGGCCATATAAAGGGCTGCGCCAATCTGGAGTCTATCTGCGACGATATCAAGGATCTTGGCGTGAAATATCTGACGGTCTACGCTTTTTCCACAGAGAACTGGAAGCGTTCCAGAGAAGAAGTGGACGGACTGATGAAGCTGTTCCGCAGTTATCTCAAAAAGTGCATGAAAAGCGCGGAGAAGAACAAAATGCGTGTGAAAGTGATCGGGGATATTTCTGCTTTTGACGATGATATCCAGGACAAAATCAAAAAACTGGAGGATTTTTCCAAAGACTATAACGAGCTCTTCTTCCAGATCGCTCTGAATTACGGCAGCAGGGACGAGATCCTGCGCGGCGTCAGAAGGCTTGCCCATGACGCGGCCGAGGGGCGGCTGGATCCGGATAAGATCGACGAGGGAGTCTTCGAGAATTATCTTGACACGGCGGGGATCCCGGATCCGGACCTTATGATCCGCACCAGCGGAGAGCTGCGGCTTTCCAATTTTCTTCTCTGGCAGCTGGCTTATACGGAATTTTATTTCACAGACGTGCCGTGGCCGGATTTCCACAAGCCGGAACTGCTCAAAGCAATAGAGAAATACAATGAAAGAGACCGCAGATACGGCGGAGTGAAGGAGGAATAGGAATGTTCAAGACCAGGCTCTTAAGCGGTATCCTTCTGGTGGCCGCGGCGCTTCTGACTATCATAAGCGGTGGCGTGATCCTCTGGACGGTGCTGTTCTGCATTTCCGTCATCGGCGCCGGGGAACTGTACCGCGCCATGGGAGTGCACAAAGATTCGTTCGGCCTGATGGAAGCGGCCGGTTATCTGGGAATACTTCTGTATTACGGAGCTGTCGCCCTGAATTTCGGTCGCTGCGGGATGATGGCGGTGATCCTCTCCCTGATCCTTCTGCTGTTCGTCTACGTGTTCTCCTATCCGAAATACGACGCCGGCCAGACCTCGGCGGCGTTCTTCGGCATCCTGTATGTGGCGGTAATGCTTTCTTTCATATATCTTACCAGGAACCTTGAGGGCGGACAGTTTATCGTATGGCTGATCTTTATCTGTTCCTGGGGATGCGATACCTGCGCCTACTGCGTGGGAATGCTGATCGGGAAACACAAGATGGCTCCGGTCTTAAGCCCGAAGAAATCGGTTGAGGGCGCTGTGGGCGGTGTCGCCGGAGCGGCGCTTCTGGGCGCCGTGTACGCGGCAGCTACCAGGGAACCGGTGGCAGGATACGCGCTGATCTGCGCTGTGGGCGCGCTGATCTCCATGGTGGGAGATCTGGCTGCTTCCGCAGTCAAGAGGAATCAGGGCATCAAAGATTACGGGAAGCTGATCCCCGGACACGGCGGGATCCTGGACCGCTTTGACAGTGTGATCATCACGGCTCCCATCATATACTATATGGCAGTGCTTCTTCTGAGACGCTAGGAGGAATTATGAAAAATATCGCGATTTTGGGTTCTACAGGCTCCATCGGGACCCAGACTCTGGACGTGGTCCGCGCTAACGGCGACCTCAGGGTACTGGGACTGGGAGCGAGAAGAAATATTACGAAACTTGAGGAACAGATCAGAGAATTTCATCCGCTGCTGGCGGCAGTATGGGATGAGAAGGCGGCGGGGGACCTGGCGGCCAGGATCAGGGATACGGATACCCGGGTGGTTTCCGGCATGGACGGACTTCTTGAGCTGTCCGCAATGGAAGGGCCGGAGATCCTGGTCACCGCCATCGTGGGAATGCTGGGGATCCGTCCGACCATGGAGGCGATCCGCTCCGGCAAAGATATCGCCCTGGCCAACAAAGAGACTCTCGTTACCGCGGGACACCTTATCATGCCCATGGCAAAAGAATACGGCGTGCGCATCCTGCCGGTGGACAGCGAGCACAGCGCTGTGTTCCAGGCTCTCAACGGAGAATCCCGCAAAGAGATACATAAGCTGCTTATCACCGCGTCCGGCGGGCCCTTCCGCGGAAGGAAGCGCCGGGAGCTTGAGAAGGTGACGGTGGCGGATACGCTGAAACACCCGAACTGGGTGATGGGACAGAAGATCACCGTGGATTCCGCCACCCTGGTGAACAAAGGTCTGGAAGTCATGGAGGCCAGATGGCTGTTTGACGTGGATCTGGACCATATCCAGGTGGTGGTGCAGCCTCAGAGCGTGATCCATTCCATGGTGGAATTTAAGGACGGCGCCGTGATGGCCCAGCTGGGAACTCCCGATATGCGCCTTCCCATTCAGTACGCGCTCTATTATCCGGAGCGGAGATATCTGGACGGCGAGAGGCTGGACTTCGCCGCCCTTAAGGAGCTTACCTTCGAGGAACCGGATACGGAGACGTTCCTGGGGCTTCCCATGGCGGTGCGCGCCGCAAGAGAGGGCGGTTCCATGCCCACGGTCTTCAATGCGGCAAACGAGCTGGCGGTGAAGAAATTCCTTCATCAGGAAATAGGTTTCCTGGATATTTATGATATAATCGGGCAGTCTATGGAAAGACACAAAAAGACGGAACATCCGGATCTGGAGGAGATCCTGGCAGCGGAGCAGGAGACATACAGGTGGATCGAAAGCAGGTGGTAGATTGAAAATTCTTATAGCGGTGATCATATTCAGCGCGATCATTCTCATACATGAGCTGGGACACTTCCTTCTGGCGAAGAAGAACGGCATCGTTGTCACTGAGTTTTCGCTGGGGATGGGACCGAGGCTTATCAGCACGGTAAAAGGGGGGACCAGATATTCCCTGAAACTCCTCCCCATCGGCGGTTCCTGCGCCATGCTGGGGGAGGATACCGCGGAGGAAGACGTTCCCGGAACCTTCAACCGGGCCCCTGTATGGGGAAGGATCTCGGTGGTGGCCGCGGGGCCGGTGTTTAACTTTATCCTGGCGTTCATTCTTTCGGTGATCATCACCGGATTCGTGGGATACGATCCTGCGCAGATCATGACCGTGGAAAGCGGATCGGCGGCGGAGCGCGCCGGTATCCGCGAGGGCGATATTATCACGGAATACAACGGATACCATATAGACGTTGCCAGGGATCTGTATGTATATACTTATCTGAACCAGCTTCAGGAGGAGCCGGTGACCCTTGTGGTGGACCGGGACGGAGAAGAACTCACCTTTACGTTCATGCCGGACGTGGACGTGAGATATCTTCTTGGATTCAACCGTTCTGACGCCGATTCCATGAAAGTGGAGTCCCTGATCGCGGGAATGCCCCTGGAGGAAGCCGGGCTGCAGCCGGGGGATGTGATCACATCGGTAGACGGCGTTCCCACGCCGGACGGCGCGGCCTATGAAGCGTATCTGGAAGAACATCCCCTTTCTGACCGGGAAGTGGAGATCACTTATGAGAGAAACGGCCTGGAATATTCGGCGGAGATCACTCCCAGAGAATACCGCACCCCTGATCCCGGATTTTCCTACAATATGGGATATCAGAAGGCGGAAGGGGTTCAGGTGCTGAAGTACGCGGCTCTCGATGTGAAATATATGATCAGGACTACGATCCTCAGCCTGAAAGAACTGGTGACGGGCGGTCTGGGAATGGACGACTTAAGCGGCCCCGTAGGCGTGGTGGACGCCATCGGCACCGCTTATGAGGAGACCAGGGACGAAGGAGCGGTGATCATGTGGATGAATCTCCTGAACATGGCGGTGCTTCTTTCCGCCAACCTTGGAGTGATGAACCTGCTTCCCCTTCCGGCTTTGGACGGCGGGCGCCTTGTATTTCTCTTTGTGGAGGCGGTGCGCCGCAGGCCTGTGAACCGGGAAGTGGAAGGAATGGTCCATTTCGCGGGGCTGATGGTCCTGATGGTGCTGATGGTCGTGGTAATGTATAATGATATCCTGAAGATTTTCTGACCGGGAGAGGACCGGACAGAAGGTCTGTAAGGAGAAAAAGGTTTCAGTGATATTCCGGCGGGGAACGGCATAGAATCCTGTAAGACGAGATTCAGGGTGAATCGGAATGGATCATAGTTATTCCCGCAGGATGGGAGAGGGCGTGAGAGCCCTGCAGGAGGGATCAGACAGGGGCAGGCTTCAGGTGACGGTCCTTGCAGAGGACGGCGCGAAGCCGGTAGAAAACGCCGTGGTGAGGATATCCTATACAGGAGTTCCGGACAGTGTTCTGGAGGAGCTGAAGACAGATTCCTCCGGGCAGACTCCGGTGCTGGAGCTGGCGGCCCCGCCTCTGGAGTACAGCATGGAGCCGTCGGAGGAACAGCCTTACGCGGAATATACTCTTCAGATCCGGGCGGAGGGATACGAGCCGGAGGAGATTGCCGGAACGGAGATCCTGCCGGACGTAACGGCGCAGCAGCCGGTGCGGCTCCGTCCCAGTTCGGACGGGGAATTCGAAAGGATCGTCATCGGTCCCCATACGCTTTTTGGAGATTATCCTCCCAAAGAGCCGGAGGCGGAAGTGAAGCCTGTGGACGAAACGGGCGAGATCGTCCTGAGCCGGGTGGTGATCCCGGAATATGTTGTGGTCCACGACGGACCGGTAAACGACGCCCAGGCGAAGAATTACTATCAGAGATATAAAGACTATATCAAAAATGTGGCCTGCAGCGAGATCTACGCCACCTGGCCGGCGGATACGATACGGGCGAACGTGCTGGCGATCATGTCCTTTACTCTGAACAGGGTATACACCGAGTGGTACAGAAATAAAGGATTTGATTTCACCATCACATCCTCCACTGCCTATGATCACAAATGGATCTACGGCAGAAATCTCTTCGACAGCATCTCCGTGATCGTGGATGA
>CALWGI010000086.1 GCA_944380045.1 uncultured Blautia sp. | reverse complement strand
GCCATGGGCGCGGATCAGTTTATCAAGGCGCAGAGCCTGTTTAATTTCGGCACAAGAACCGGTATCGATCTTCCCAATGAGGGAAGCGGTATCATTCATACCACAGATACCATGGGAGCCACAGAGCTTGCGTGCTCCGCTTTCGGGCAGGGATATACCTGTACGATGCTGCAGGAGATCAACGCCATGTGTTCTGTTATAAACGGAGGTTATTATTATCAGCCTCATCTTGTGACAGAGATTCAGGACAGTAACGGCAATACAGTAAGAAGTATTGAACCGGTGCTTCTGAAACAGACCATATCATCCGAGATTTCGGAGAATATCCGCACTTACATGGAAGCCAGCGTTCAGGAAGGTACCAGCCGTCATTCCAAAGTGCAGGGGTACAGTTCCGGCGGTAAAACGGGAACAGCGGAAAAGCTTCCCCGCGGAAACGGCAAGTATCTGGTTTCCTTTATCGGTTTTGCGCCGGTTGACGATCCCCAGGTGGTGATCTATGTCGTAGTGGATGAGCCGAATGCAGAGGAACAGGCTGACAGTAAATATCCTCAGTATATCGCGCAGGGAATCCTTTCAGAATTGCTTCCGTACCTCAATATTGCTCCTGACGAGACGGAGGACGGATATATTCCGGAGACAGAGCTGTGGGAAGGCTTTAACGGAGTTCTGGAAGATGTGTCCGGAAGCAATGTGGATGAAGCCGGAAACCTGGTGGATGCGGAAGGCAATCTGATAGATATGGAAGGCAACCGTATCGATGAAAAGGGATATCTCCTTAATGAAGAGGGCGAGCATATCCTCAATGACGACGGCGAATATGTTAAATCGGAAAATCTGGAGGCCCTTGACGAGGAAGGCGGAGATTCCGCGGTACAGGATACCGGAAATACCGTGTCGGAAGATTCTGTTTCCAATCCGGACGCCCCTGAACCTCCGGAAAATGACGAAGATCCTATCGTGGGAAATGATATGGAGAGCGACGGCATCACCAATGAAGAGGCCGGCCTGGAATGATTTCGGGCACTTAAAAATCTCGTAAAGCATACCCCGCAGAGAAGAGTCATATACTGTTATGACATTCTCTGCGGGGCTTTTTTATGAAAAGAAATAAAACTTTACATAAAAAGAAAGTATGGATTATTTTTCTTGGATTTGCGGTAATGCTTGCGGGTCTTCTGGGCAGACTTATGTGGCTGATGGTCTTTCGTTCTGATTACTATTATGAAAAAGCGGAAGATCTTCATGAAAGAGAAAGAGATATCAAAGCGGCCAGGGGAGAAATACTTGACGCCAAAGGAAAAGTGCTGGCGGCAAACAAAACTGTATGTACGATTTCTGTAATACACAGTCAGATTGAAGAACCGGAAAAGGTTATCGAACTTCTGGCGAAGCAGCTTGGCCTCGACAGGGAAGAGGTCAGGAAGAAAGTGGAAAAGGTTTCTTCAATAGAAAGGATAAAAACAAACGTAGAAAAAGAGACGGGCGACATGATACGGCGGGCCGGGCTTTCCGGCGTAAAGGTGGATGAAGATTATAAACGGTATTATCCATACGGCTCGCTGGCGTCGAAGGTTCTTGGATTTACCGGAGGGGACAATCAGGGGATCATCGGCCTGGAAGTGAAATACGAAGGGGTGCTGAAAGGAATCCCGGGAAAAATCCTGACGACTACAGACGCCCGGGGGATTGAGATCGATGAGATCGGCGAGAGCAGGGTGGAACCTGTTTCGGGAAATAATCTGAGAATCAGCCTGGATGCGAACATTCAGGAATTCGTACAGCAGGCGGCGGTTAAGGTTATGGAGGAAAAACAGGCGGAAAGAGTTTCCGTTCTTCTTATGAATCCCCAGAACGGCGAAATATACGCCTGTGTAAATGTGCCGGAGTTTGATCTGAATGATCCTTTCAGCCTGGATACAGAGCAGGCGGCGGGCGCAGTCAGCGAGGAGGAAAAGCAGGAACTGCTGAATCAGATGTGGAGAAATCCCTGCCTGAACGATACTTATGAACCGGGTTCTACTTTTAAGATCATTACCATGGCGGCCGGCCTGGAAGAGGGCGTGGTTTCTCCTGACGACAGCTTCTACTGTCCGGGCTACAGACTTGTGGATGACCGCCGCATCCACTGTTCAAACAGAAAAGGCCACGGTTCGCAGACTTTTGTGGAGGGTGCGGAGAATTCCTGCAATCCGGTTTTTATAGAAGTGGGCTTAAGGCTTGGCGTGGAGAGATATTACCGTTATTTTACAAAGTTCGGACTGATGGAAAAAACAGGCATCGATCTTCCGGGAGAGGCGGGTACGATCATGCATAAAAAAGAAAATATGGGGAATGTGGAACTGGCGACAGTGTCGTTCGGACAGTCTTTTCAGATCACGCCTGTGCAGCTTGCCGTGACAGTCAGTTCCCTGATCAACGGGGGAAGACGTATAACGCCTCACTTTGGAGTGGCGGTGGAAAGTCAGGACGGAACAGTGGTGGAGGAGCTGGAGTATCCGGTACAAAACGGCATTCTTTCCGGGGAGACGTCGGAAAAACTGCGTTTTATCCTGGAAAAAGTTGTGTCGGAAGGTTCCGGCAGGAACGCGGGGATCGAAGGTTACTCCATAGGAGGGAAAACCGCCACTTCTCAGACACTTCCCAGAAGCGCCAACAGGTATATCTCTTCTTTCCTGGGATTCGCTCCGGCCGATGATCCGAAGGTCCTGGCGCTGTGTATTATCCATGACCCCGAGGGGGTATATTATGGAGGAACGGTGGCGGCGCCGGTGGTGCGCAGTATCTTTGAAAACGTGCTTCCGTATCTGGGGATCGAGCGGACTGAAAATGGAACGGCGCACAAGGAATAGGGTTGCGAAATCCACGGAAAAGCTTTATACTAAAACGGAATAAAAACGAAAGAATAGATAAGAGGTGTGAGGATGGATTTTCAAATTGTAATCCCGGTGCTGATCTCTTTTGCGATCAGTGTATTTCTGGGACCTGTCATCATCCCGTTTCTGAGAAAACTCAAGATGGGGCAGACAGAACGTGTGGAGGGAGTACAGTCTCATCTGAAAAAAGCGGGGACGCCTACTATGGGCGGGATTATTTTTCTCATCGCGGCAGTGGTAACGGCCCTGTTCTATGTGAAAGATTATCCGACTGTGATCCCTGTGCTTTTTCTGACGCTGGGATTCGGTATCATCGGTTTCCTGGATGATTATCTGAAGGTTGTGCTGAAACGTTCGGACGGGCTGCTCCCCTGGCAGAAATTCCTTCTGCAGGTGGTGGTGACCGGGGTGTTTGCATATTATCTTATTAACTATACGGATATATCCCTGTCCATGCGGATCCCCTTCTGGCCGGATCATTATCTGAATCTTGGCTGGCTGGCGGTACCGGTTCTTTTTATCGCCGTGATCGGTACGGTGAACGGGGTGAATTTCACGGACGGCCTGGATGGACTGGCTTCCAGTGTGACCCTGATCGTTGCTGTGTTTTTCACCGTGGTTTCCATCGGACTGAAAGGCGGGGTGGAACCGATGACGTGCGCCGTTGTAGGCGGACTTATGGGATTCCTTCTGTTCAATGTCTATCCGGCGAAGATATTCATGGGCGACACAGGCTCTCTGGCACTGGGCGGTTTTGTCGCCGGTACGGCGTATGTGCTGGAAATGCCGCTGTTTATCCTTCTGGTAGGCCTGATTTATCTGGTGGAAGTGCTTTCCGTGATGATCCAGGTCAGCTATTTCAAAGCGACACACGGAAAAAGAATCTTCAAGATGGCGCCGATCCATCATCATTTTGAACTGTGCGGATGGTCGGAGACGAGAGTTGTCGCAGTCTTTTCTGTGGTGACTGCCGTTATGTGCCTGATCGCGCTGCTGGCGCTGTAGATATAAATGAAGGAGGAATTCCTGTATGAATTTATCAGGGAAAAAAGTTCTGGTCTTCGGATCGGGAAAAAGCGGGATCGGAGCAGCGGAACTTCTTGGACAGGTAGGAGCCTGTCCGGTTATGTATGACGGAAATGCGGATATTGACAAAGAAGCTGTGTTACATAAACTGACCCATGCGAAAAACATGGAGATCTACGGGGGAGAGCTTCCGGAAACGGTTCGGAAGAGTCTGGATCTGGTTGTGCTGAGTCCGGGAGTGCCGACAGATCTTCCTCTGGTAAAAAGTTTTTATCAGCAGGGCCTGCCTGTATGGGGCGAAGTGGAACTGGCTTACCGTGTGGGAAAAGGCAGGGTGCTGGCAATTACCGGCACCAACGGCAAGACCACTACGACCGCTCTGCTGGGGAAGATCATGAGCGATGCGGAACCGTCTGTTTTTGTTGTGGGCAACATAGGAACTCCCTATACGTCCCGCGCTCTGGAAATGAAGGAAGATTCGGTGACAGTGGCCGAGATCAGCAGTTTTCAGCTTGAAACCATTGAAGATTTTGCCCCGGAGGTCAGCGCCATCCTGAATATCACCGAGGATCATCTGAACAGGCACCATACCATGGAAGAATATATCCGGGTCAAGGAACTGATCGTGAAGAATCAGAAAGCGGAGAATTACTGCGTCCTTAATTATGAAGACGAGGTGCTCCGCGAATTCGGCAGGAATATCGTTCCGAAAACAGTGTATTTTTCCAGTGAGAGAAAACTGGACGAAGGTATTTATCTCGAGGACGGGCGCATTATCCTGAAAACGGAAAAAGACGAAATCCCGGTAGTACATACCGATGAACTGAAACTCCTCGGAAAGCATAATTTTGAAAATGTGATGGCCGCGGTGGCAATGGCGTTTTACGCAGGCGTGCCGATGGAGAGCATCAGAAAGAGCATCTGTGAATTTACTGCTGTAGAGCACCGGATCGAGTACGTTATGGAAAAGAACGGGGTCGTATATTACAACGATTCCAAAGGGACAAATCCGGATGCGGCGATCAAGGGGATTCAGGCCATGAACCGGCCGACGATCCTTATCGGCGGCGGTTATGATAAAGGATCCTGTTATGATGAGTGGCTGAATTCGTTTGACGGCAAGGTCAGGTATCTGGTCCTGATCGGGCAGACCAGGGAGAAAATCCGCGACGCGGCTGAGCGTCTGGGCGTATGCCCCTGCATTCTCTGTGAAGATCTTGAAGAGGCAGTGAAAGTCTGCGCCGGGAAAGCGCGGCCGGGCGATGCGGTTCTTCTTTCTCCCGCGTGCGCCAGCTGGGGACAGTTTGATAACTATGAGCAGCGCGGAGATATGTTTAAGGAGTATGTAAGAAGACTGTAAATACAGGAATCGCGGTAAATCGGAGATGAAAAGCAGGTCTGGCAGAAAACAGTAAAGTTGTTTTCTGCCAGTCTTTTTTTATGTATGATAACAGGATCCGAAAAGTCATATTACAGGGAGGGGCGTATATATTTATTAATAACGTGGATCCGGAGGCTGTATATGCAGGCAGATAAAGAGAAAAAAACAGGGAGGCCGGATCCGGCGCTTCTGATGCTGGTGCTGCTTCTTACGGCGTTCGGACTGGTGATCCTGTTCAGCGCCAGCGCCTATAACGGAAAAGTCCGCTTTCAGGATCCGGCTTATTACTTCAAAAAACAGCTTTTCGCAACGGCGCTGGGGCTGCTGGTGATGTATGGGGTATCCAGAACGGATTATCATTTTTTTCTTGCCCTGGCGCCCTGGGCGTATCTTATTTCCCTCGTACTCTCTGCTCTTGTACTCGTGGCGGGACAGGAGATCAACGGCTCGAAAAGATGGCTGAATCTGGGACCGGTTTCTTTCCAGCCTTCCGAATTTGCCAAAGCGGCTGTGATCCTTTTTCTGTCCTGGCAGATCGGGAAAACAAAAGGCGGAACATCCGGCATATGGTTTATGTGCAGGACGATGCTCACGCTTCTGCCGGTAGTGGGCCTGGTAGGATCGAATAACCTGAGTACAGCGGTGATCATACTGGCGATAGGCGTTCTGCTTATTTTTGCCTCAAACGCGCGGTATCTGCCTTTCGCAGGCATGGGCGCCGCCGGCGTCGCGTTTGTTGCGGTTTTTCTGGCGGCGGAGAGTTATCGGCTGGAACGCCTGGCGATCTGGAGGGATCCGGAAAAATACGAAAAAGGTTTTCAGACGATACAGGGACTGTATGCGATCGGGAGCGGAGGTCTTTTCGGCCGGGGGCTGGGGGAAAGCCTGCAGAAGCTGGGATTTGTACCGGAGGCTCAGAACGACATGATCTTTTCTGTGATATGCGAGGAACTGGGACTTGTGGGCGCGGGATGTCTGATTCTTGTCTTTAGCCTTCTGCTCTGGCGGCTCTGCGTGATATCCACCCACTGCGGCGATTTGGAAGGATCTCTGATCTGCGCGGGAATCATGGGGCATCTGGCCGTCCAGGTTATCCTGAATATTTCTGTAGTGACCAACACGATCCCGAATACAGGGATCACGCTGCCCTTCGTAAGTTACGGCGGTACCTCCGTGGTGTTTCTCCTGGCTGAGATGGGGATGGCTCTTAACGTCAGCAGTAACGGAAAAGGATATTTTGCATAAGATAAAGGTAAGAGCCTCTTCGGGAGTGAACAGCTTGGATGAAATTCGGGTTACAGGAGGCAGGGCGCTTCGGGGAAGCGTCGTTATACAGGGGTCAAAAAACGCCGCGCTTCCCATGATGGCGGCATCGCTTCTTCACAGAGGAGTCAGCGTGCTGAGAGGCTGTCCCCGGATCACGGATGTTTACTGCATGGAGGCGATTCTGAGGGAACTGGGCGCAAAAACCTGGTGGAACGGGAAAAATCTGTATCTGGACTGTACGAAGGCCGACAGGACGGAGCTTTCGGAAAAGAATACAGAAAAAATGCGGTCGTCTGTAATCATTCTCGGCGCGATGCTTGGAAGAAGCAGAAAGAGCTCGATAGGGTATCCGGGCGGGTGCGTAATAGGGAAAAGGCCTGTGGATCTCCACCTGTACGTGCTTCGCGCACTGGGGGCTTCCGTGTCAGAAAAAGGGAACAGGATCCAGGCTTCCTGCGGCCGTCTGAAAGGGACTTGTGTCCGGTTTCCGAAAAGAAGCGTGGGCGCTACGGAGCAGGCGCTCCTCGCATCTGTTCTTGCAAAGGGGACTACTGTGCTATATAATTGTGCCTGTGAGCCTGAAATTGTCTGGCTGTGCAGATACCTGAAGGGAATGGGAGCCGAGATCGAGGGTGAGGGAGGGGACTGTATCCGTATCCGCGGCGTGGAAGAACTGAGAGGCGGGGATATTATGGTCCCGGCAGACCGGATTGTCGCCGGAACATACCTGTGCGCGGCCGCCGCGACAAGGGGCAGGATCCTTATTGAAAACCCTCCGGAAGGGGAACTGGACTCTTTCCTGAAGCTCTACAGGGAAATGGGTGGACAATATGAAGGCAGGAGTGGTAAACTAATAGCGGACGGAAGAGGGGTGAGATTTTCAGTTCCTTTTCTGGAAACAGATGTTTATCCGGGGTTCCCCACTGACCTGCAGTCGCCGCTGCTGGCAGTGCTCGCGACAATTCCCGGTGAAAGCCACATAAGAGAAAATATATTTGAAGACCGGTTCAGACTGGCCGGTGATCTGAACAGAATGGGCGCTTCCGTGAGAGTATGCGGCAGGGACGCATGGATCAGGGGGACGGAGTCCCTTCGCGGATGCAGGGTGTCCGCCAGGGAACTGAGAGGCGGAGCGGCGCTCGTGCTGGCGGCGCTGGCGGCGCGGGGAGAGACCGTGATCGGGGGATATTCCTATATCCGGCGCGGATACGAACATATCTGCAGCGATCTTTCGGGTCTTGGAGCTTTGATCAAAGAAAATACAGGAACAGTTTTATATGAGAACATCCAAATACAGGAAAAAAATATCATTAACTAAAAAACAGAAGAAAATCGCGGCCGGATGCGCGGCTGCCTGCCTTTTGGGCGGAGCTGTTTTCTTTTTTACATATTTCCATGTAGAAAACGTGGAGGTTATGGGCAGCGAATATTATACGGAGGATGAAATTAAAGAAATGATCCTCAGGGGGCCTATGGCGTCCAACTCCGTGCTGGCCCCTCTGCTTTATACGAAGAATGAAACAGACGAGGTGCCTTTTGTGGACGGCTTTTCTGTTACGCGGACCAACAGAAACACCATTGTCGTCAGTGTGAAAGAGAAGAAGGCAGTGGGATGCATTCCGTATCTGGACAGTTATATCTATTTTGACAGGAACGGGGTTTTTATCGAGGGAGAAAAGACCCGGGATGAAAAAGTGCCTTTCTTTGACGGCATTCAGGTGGACCGTGTAGTGCAGGATGAGGAGCTTCCTATAGAGGACACGGTGCTGAACACGGCGGTGGCCCTGTCTACCATTTTTGCAAAAAACGATACGACGCCGGATCATATCCAGTTTGATGAAAAAGGCAGTATCAGTCTGTTATACGGGGATATTACCGTGCAGCTTGGCAGGGACGAGTATCTGGAAGACAAGATGATGAGAGTCATAGCTATCCTGCCTCAGATCCGCGGACAGAAGGGGATTCTTCATCTGGAAAACGTAACGGACTCTGTAAAAACGATCACCTTTGAAGCGGAGCAGGAAGAAATAACCGCGGAGAACTGGCCCGGCGGTTATGATGAGAACGGCGATTATACCGGTTACGATGAGTACGACGAAAACGGAAACTATGTGGGACCGAAACCCATGACGGAGCTGGATTACGCCCTGGAAAACTGGGTGGGAGGCTACGATGAAGAAGGAGATTATACCGGCGCCGGCGAATATGACGCGTATATGAATTATGTGGGACCGGCGCCTACGCAGGAAACTCTGGACGCCATGGGAGACTGGACCGGCGGTTACAATGAAGAAGGCGGATTTACCGGAACGGGAGAATATGACCGGGAAGGCAATTACGTGGGACCGAATCCCAACGGGTCTGAGACCGGGGAAGATGGAAGTACTTCGGAGGATACATCCGGGAACGGCGGCGAATCTGAAGAGTCTGATTATGGCGGAGAATCCGATTACGACGGTTCATACAGTGAGGAATCATATTCTGAAGAACCGTA
>CALWGI010000085.1 GCA_944380045.1 uncultured Blautia sp. | reverse complement strand
GATCACCACATCTCACAACATCACCATGTACACGGACAGGACCTTTGAAGGGACTGATTTCTCCGACGCGGATATGCTGGTCCTGCCGGGAGGGATGCCGGGAACGAAGTATCTGGGAGAATATGCTCCCCTTACAGAGCTTCTCACAGAGTTTTACGGCAAAGGAGGAAAAGTGGCGGCGATCTGCGCGGCGCCCAGTGTTTTTGCGGGTCTGGGATTCCTGAAAAACAGAAAGGCCACGTCCTATCCGTCTTTTATGGATAAGCTGGACGGAGCCGAGGTTCTGGAGGATAAAGTGGTGGTTGACGGCAATGTTACCACCAGCAGAGGACTGGGAACCGCCATTCCTTTTGCCCTTTCTCTCATCGAACAGCTTATGGGCAGGGCAAAGGCTGAGGAAATCGCGGAATCCATAGTGTTTTCCTGAAAAAAATACTGGCGTTTTTTAATCGGTTGTGCTATACTACGATAATGACTGTAATTGTATCTCGATCGAATAAAAAATAGAAGAAGAACCTGATGATATTAAGGAGGAACAGGAAACATGAGTTTACAGGTAGAAAAATTAGAGAAAAACATGGCAAAGCTGACTATCGAGGTTCCCGCTGAGGAACTGGAGAAGGCGATGCAGAACGCATATCTGAGAGCGAAGAACAAAATCACCATTCCCGGCTTCCGTAAAGGCAAAGCGCCGAGAAAGATGATCGAGCAGATGTACGGCAAGGGAATCTTCCTTGAGGACGCTGCCAACGCTCTGATCCCGGAGCAGTACAGCAAGGCTCTTGAGGAGTGCGATCTTGAGATCGTTTCTCAGCCGGAGATCGACGTAACACAGATTGAGCCGGGCAAAGCTTTCATCTTTACCGCAGAAGTTGCAGTGAAGCCGGAAGTAACCCTGGGCGAGTATAAAGGACTGGAAGTTCCGAAGTCTGAGACAGAAGTGACAGACGAAGAGATCGAGGCTGAACTGAAGAAAGAGCAGGAGAAGAACTCCAGAACTATCACTGTAGAAGACCGCGGAGCAGAGAACGGCGACATCGCTACCATCGATTTCGAGGGATTTGTAGACGGAACTGCTTTCGAGGGCGGCAAGGGTACTGATTATCCGCTGACACTTGGTTCCGGTTCCTTTATTCCGGGATTTGAAGATCAGCTCGTTGGCGCGAAGGCCGGAGATCACGTGGAAGTGAACGTTACCTTCCCGGAGGAATATCAGTCCAAAGACCTTGCGGGCAAGGCCGCAGTATTCCAGTGCGACGTAAAGAAAGTGGAGACCAAGGAGCTTCCGGAGCTGGACGACGATTTCGCTCAGGATGTATCTGAGTTTGACACACTTGCTGAATATAAAGAAGACATTAAGAAGAACCTCACTGAGAGAAAAGAGAGAGAGGCGCGCACAGCAAAAGAGAACGCCGCTGTAGATAAGGCGATCGAGAACGCGCAGATGGAGATCCCGGACGCAATGATCGAGACCCAGATCAGCCAGATGCTGGACGACTTCTCCAGAAGAATGCAGTCTCAGGGTCTGACCATGGAGCAGTACATGCAGTTTACAGGCATGACAGCAGATAAGATGCGCGAGGAGATGAAACCTCAGGCGCTGAAGAGAATCCAGACAAGACTGGTTCTCGAGAAGATCGCAGAGACTGAGAACATCCAGCCTTCTGAAGAAGAAGTAAATGAAGAGATCGGCAAGATGGCTGAAATGTACAAGATGGAAGCAGACAAATTAAAAGAACTGCTGGGCGACCGCGAATTAGAGCAGATGAAGAAGGATATGGCTGTACAGAAAGCCGTAACTCTGGTTGCAGACGAAGCAAAGGAAGCCTGAGCAGGAGTGAGCCATCATTTATGATGCGGCAGCGAATGGAGGCATTTTTATGAGTTTAGTACCTTATGTCATTGAACAGACCAGCAGGGGAGAGAGAAGCTACGACATCTATTCCCGCCTTCTGAAGGACAGGATCATTTTCCTGGGAGAGGAAGTCAACGATGTCAGCGCAAGCATCATTGTCGCGCAGCTTCTGTTCCTCGAGGCGGAAGACCCGGGCAAGGATATCCAGCTTTATATCAACAGCCCCGGAGGCTCTGTCACAGCGGGAATGGCAATTTACGACACGATGAAATACATCAAATGCGACGTTTCCACGATCTGTCTGGGAATGGCGGCCAGCATGGGCGCTTTCCTTCTGGCAGGAGGAACGAAGGGCAAGAGATACGCCCTGCCCCATTCCACCATTATGATCCATCAGCCTTCCGGCGGAGCGCAGGGTCAGGCTACGGAGATCCAGATCGTAGCGGATCATATCGCCCAGACCAAGAGAACGCTGAATGAGATCCTGGCAGAGAACACAGGACAGCCCATTGAAGTGGTGGAGAAAGATACCGACCGCGATAACTATATGACAGCGGAAGAAGCAAAAGCATACGGACTGATCGACGGTGTTGTCGAGCATAAATAAGGCAGAAAGACTCCTCTGACGGGGAGTCTTGTCTTGCTTTTATCAGGAACAGTAAATCAGGGAAATTTTTGCCCCGGCATCATATTTAAAACAGAAAGGAAAAGTAGAATTTTCATGGCAAACAAAATGAGAGAAGGAAAAGTCAGATGCTCTTTCTGCAATAAAACCGAGGATCAGGTCCGCAAACTGATCGCAGGTCCCAACGGTGTTTTTATCTGTGATCAGTGTATCGGGATCTGCTCGGAAATTATTGAAGAGGATATGGGAGTCTATGGTCAGGACGAGAATTATGATTCCGACATTAACCTGCTGAAACCGGAAGAGATCCACAGGATCCTCGATGATTATGTGATCGGTCAGGACGACGCCAAGAAGGTGCTTTCTGTGGCGGTGTATAATCATTACAAAAGAATCCTGGCTGCCAGGGATCTGGACGTGGAACTTCAGAAGAGTAATATTCTCATGCTGGGCCCGACAGGTTCCGGTAAGACGCTGCTGGCGCAGACGCTGGCCCGCCTTCTGAACGTGCCTTTTGCCATTGCGGACGCAACTACACTGACAGAGGCCGGATACGTGGGCGAGGATGTGGAGAATATCCTTCTGAAGATCATCCAGGCGGCCGACTATGATATAGAGAGGGCGCAGTACGGCATTATTTATATAGACGAGATCGATAAGATCACACGGAAATCAGAGAACGCGTCCATTACCCGGGATGTTTCCGGAGAGGGCGTACAGCAGGCTCTTCTGAAGATCCTGGAGGGTACTATTGCCAGTGTTCCGCCTCAGGGAGGAAGGAAACACCCCCATCAGGAATTCATCCAGATCGACACCACCAATATCCTGTTTATCTGCGGCGGAGCCTTTGACGGTATCGAAAAGATCATTGAGACAAGACAGGACACCAAATCCATCGGATTCGGCGCCGAGGTTTCCGCGAAGGAAGACAGGAACATCGGAGAGGTGCTCAAAGACGTTATGCCTGAGGACTTCATTAAGTTCGGTCTGATCCCTGAGTTTATCGGCCGTGTCCCCATTGTGGTGACACTGAACGGGCTTGACGAACAGGCGCTGATCCGGATCCTGAAAGAGCCCAAGAACTCTCTTACGAAACAGTATCACAAGCTTTTTGAACTGGACGGAGTGGAACTTGAGTTTAAAGAGGACGCTCTGGGAGCCGTGGCGCAGAAATCTCTGGCAAGAAAAACAGGGGCCAGAGGACTCCGTTCCATCATGGAAAAAACCCTGATGGACCTTATGTACAAAGCACCTTCCGACGATACGATCAGCAAGGCGGTTATCACGAAGGAGACCGTGGAGGGAACCGGAGAACCGGAAATTATTCATGGAGAGACTCCGGCGCAGCCTATGAACAGGAGACATACCCGTTCCAGAAAAAAAGGCGCGCCTGAAACGGCCTGAGAAAGGGACTGAAATTACATGACACAGCTTATTCATATTCTGCCGGCGATCGCCCTTCGGGGAACAACGATCCTGCCGGACATGATCGTTCATTTCGATGTGAGCAGAGAGCGCTCCATCAAGGCGATCGAGGCGGCGATGCTCCACGATCAGAAGATCTTTCTGATCACGCAGAAGGATCCTGAGAAGGAGAGACCGGAGCATGCCGATCTGTATAAAGTAGGAACCATTGCGTATATTAAACAGGTAGTAAAGCTGCCCCATGAACTTCTCCGCGTTCTGGTGGAGGGGAAAGAGCGGGCGGAGCTTTTGAGTATAGAGCAGGAAGATCCTTTCCTGAGGGTGGAAGTCACCGGTTTTGACGAAGACTCCGGACATTACCCGGATACTGTGAGAGAGGCCATGTACAGAAGCATACAGGGGCTTTTTCAGCGTTACTGCATGGAGAGCGGGAAGATCGGCCGGGAACTGGCGGCCCAGATCCTGGATATCCAGGATCTTAGGGAGTTTATCTCGCAGATATCCGTGAACCTTCCCCTTTCCTATCAGAACCGCCAGAAACTTCTGGAGGCGGTAACTCTGGAGGAACAGTACGAAACTCTGGGCGCGGTTCTTCAGAGCGAACTGGAAATCCTCAAGGTGGGGCATGACCTGCAGCAGAAACTGAAAAGCAGGATCGATAAGAACCAGAGAGAATATATCCTGCGGGAACAGCTGAAACTGATCCGGGAGGAACTAGGCGAGGACCGCACCTCCGACGCTGCGGAGGAATATAAGGCAAAACTTGAGAAACTGGAAGCGTCCGACGAGGTGAAAGAGAAGATCGCCAAGGAGATCGACCGGTTTAAAGGTATGACCGGAAGCGCGGCGGAGAGCAGCGTTCTCGGCACTTATATCGAGACTCTTCTCAGCCTGCCCTGGGATCACCGCTCCCAGGATTCCAATGATCTGAAAGAGGCGTGGAAGATCCTGGAGGAAGGTCATTACGGGCTTAAGGATGTAAAAGAGCGGATCATGGAGTTCCTTTCTGTGCGGAAGCTCACATCAGGAGGAAAAACGCCGATCCTCTGCCTGGTGGGACCTCCGGGTACAGGCAAGACTTCTATCGCGAAATCCGTGGCGGAAGCCCTGCATAAGAAGTATGTGAGGATCTGCCTGGGCGGCGTCCGGGACGAGGCGGAGATCCGCGGTCACAGGAAGACTTATGTGGGCGCCATGCCGGGAAGGATCACGGCAGCCCTGCAGCAGGCCGGAGTAAGCAATCCCCTGATGCTTCTTGACGAGATTGACAAGACAAGCAGCGACTACAGAGGGGACGTTTCGTCCGCCCTTCTGGAAGTACTGGATCCTGAACAGAACATGAGATTCAACGATCATTATGTGGAGATCTCCCAGGATCTTTCGGAGGTCCTGTTTATCGCTACAGCCAATGATATGCAGGAAATCCCCCGTCCGCTTCTGGACCGTATGGAAGTGATCGAGATCTCCGGCTACACGGAGAATGAGAAAGAACATATCGCGAAGGAGCATCTGATCCCCAAACAGATGGAGATCAACGGGATACAGAAGAACCAGCTGTCCATCCAGACGCCGGCTCTCCGGAAGATCATCAATCAGTACACAAAAGAAGCGGGAGTCCGCAGCCTTGAGAGAAAGATCGGACAGATCTGCCGCAAAGCCGCCAGAGAGATCATGGAGAACGGCAAAGAAAAAGTAACGGTAAATACCAGAAACCTGGAAACATTCCTGGGCAGAAGCAAATACAGCTACATGATGGCGAACAAGAAGGACGAAGTGGGAATCGCCAGGGGCCTGGCGTGGACCCAGGTAGGCGGAGACACCCTTCAGATCGAGGTGAACGTCATGCCCGGCAAAGGCGAACTGGTGCTTACCGGCCAGCTGGGAGATGTGATGAAAGAATCCGCCCAGGCGGGGATTTCCTACATCCGTTCCGTGGCGGACGAGTACGGCATCGCCCCGGAATTTTTCCAGGAACATGACATTCATGTACATATCCCGGAGGGAGCGGTTCCCAAGGACGGACCCTCCGCCGGAATCACCATGGCTACGGCAATGCTGTCCGCGGTCATTCAGAAAAAAGTCCGGGCGGATATCGCCATGACGGGCGAGATCACTCTCCGCGGCCGTGTGCTTCCCATCGGAGGCCTGAAAGAGAAACTGCTGGCGGCCAAGTACGCCAAGATCAAAGAGGTTCTCGTGCCGGGAGAAAATAAGGGAGATATCCAGGATATGGATCAGGAGATCCTTGAGGGCCTGAAGATCTCCTATGTAGACAATATGACAGATGTGATTCACGAGGCGCTGAGGAAATAACAATGCCCAATACAGAAAAAAAACCAAAAGTAATCAAGCAGGCGGAACTGGATATCGTATGCGGCGTTACCAGCCGGCTTCCGGATACCGGAATGCCGGAGGTGGCCTTCGCGGGAAAATCCAACGTGGGGAAATCATCCCTGATCAACGGGCTTATGAACCGCAAATCCCTGGCGCGGACCAGCGGACAGCCGGGCAAGACCCAGACGATAAACTTCTACAAGGTCAACAGAGAAATGTATCTGGTGGACCTTCCGGGATACGGATACGCCAGAGTGGCCCAGTCAGAAAAAGAAAAATGGGGGAAGATGATCGAGCGTTATCTTCACACCTCCGGAAATCTGAAAGCGGTATTTCTGCTGATCGATATCCGCCACGCGCCTTCCGCCAACGACTGCCAGATGTACGAATGGATCCTTCATAACGGGTTCCGGCCGATCATCATAGCGACGAAACTGGATAAACTGAAACGAAGCCAGGTGCAGAAGAATCTGAAGATCCTGCGGGAAGGTCTGGGGCTGGAAAAAGACGTTACGGTTATCCCCTTCTCGGCGGAAACGAAACAGGGAAGAGAGGAGATCTGGGAGCTGATCGACAGGTTCACAGATCCTGATTCCGGGGAAGAAGCCTGAAAGGACAGCGGAAAATGGGAATCATCAAAACAGTAAAGGTTGCATTTGATTATTTTAAATACGACGAAGACGGAAACGTGCAGGAAACACAGAGGGCAGTGGATAATGTCAACATCGATATCCCGGAGGGTTCCTTTGTGGCTGTGCTGGGACATAACGGTTCCGGAAAATCCACCTTCGCAAAGCATATCAACGCGCTTCTTCTTCCCACAGAAGGAACGGTATGGATCGACGGAATGGATACCCTGAAAGAACCGGAACTGTGGAAGATCCGTCAGAAAGCCGGAATGGTATTCCAGAATCCGGATAACCAGATCATCGGAACCGTTGTGGAGGAGGATGTGGGATTCGGCCCTGAAAATATGGGCATTCCTACAGACGATATCTGGAAAAGAGTGGATGAGAGCCTGGAGAAAACAGGAATGACAGCCTACCGCCATCATTCTCCCAACAAACTGTCCGGCGGGCAGAAGCAGAGAGTGGCTATCGCAGGCGTAATGGCGATGAGACCGAAATGCATTGTGCTGGACGAACCCACCGCAATGCTGGATCCCAACGGGCGGAAAGAAGTGCTGGAGGCAGTGCGACAGCTGAACCGGGAGGAGAAAGTCACGGTAGTTCTGATCACTCACTATATGGAAGAAGTGATCCATGCCGACCATGTTTATGTGATGGATGAAGGACATGTGGTGATGGAGGGAACTCCCAGGGAGATTTTTTCCCAGGTGGAGACACTGAAAAAATACCGCCTTGATGTGCCGCAGGTAACACTGCTCGCATGGGAACTGAAGAAATCCGGAGTGGATATTCCGGAAGGTATCCTGACTACAGAAGAACTGGTGAATGCCTTATGTCAATAGAACTGAAGAATGTAACATATACCTACAGTCCGGGAACGGCCTATGAGATCCACGCGCTGAAAGATATCTGTCTTACCATTCCGGACGGACAGTTTATCGGCGTGATCGGACATACGGGCAGCGGGAAATCAACGCTGATCCAGCATCTGAACGCGCTGATACGCCCCACCTCCGGTTCTGTCCTGTACAACGGAGAAGACGTGTGGGCGGAGAATTATAACAGAAAAGACCTCAGAAGCCAGGTGGGACTGGTATTCCAGTATCCGGAACATCAGCTTTTTGAGAGCGACGTGCTTTCCGACGTCTGTTTCGGCCCCATGAATCAGGGACTGAGCCGGGAAGAGGCGGAGAAAGAGGCGGAGAAAGCCCTCCGCCAGGTGGGATTTAAAGAAAAGAACTTTCACAAGTCGCCTTTTGAACTGTCCGGCGGACAGAAAAAGAGAGTGGCGATCGCGGGCGTTCTTGCCATGAATCCCAGGATCCTGATCCTTGACGAGCCTACCGCGGGCCTGGATCCCAAAGGCCGGGACGAGATCCTGGATCAGATCGCCGAACTCCATTCCGTAAGAGGGATCACCATCATTCTGGTTTCCCACAGCATGGAGGACGTGGCGAAATATGTGGAGAGACTGATCGTAGTGAACAGAGGAGAGATCGCCTTTGACGATACTCCCAAAGAAGTCTTTTCTCATTACAGAGAACTGGAGGCCATGGGACTTGCGGCGCCGCAGATCACCTATATCATGCACGCCCTGAAAGAAAAGGGACTGAATGTGGATCCCGGCGCGACTACGGTTCCGGAAGCCTGTGAGGATATTCTGAGAGCTCTGCGGGAAGCAGGTTCTCCTCTGCTGAAAGGAGGGCCCGCAAAATGATCAGAGACATTACCATAGGTCAGTATTATCCGGCGGATTCCGTGCTTCACAGACTGGATCCCAGGACGAAGCTTGCAGGAACGCTGATCTTCATCATATCCGTGTTTCTGTTCCACACCCTGCCGGGATACGCGGTGGCTACGGTGTTCCTGGCGGCGGTGATAAAGATATCCAAAGTTCCGGTAAAGTTTATCTTTAAAGGACTGAAAGCTATTTTCCTGATCCTTCTGATCACAATGATCTTCAATATGCTCCTGACTCCCGGAGAGGAACTGTGGAGCCTGGGATTTATTGATATCACAAAAGAGGGAGTTTCCATGGCGGTGAGAATGGCGATCCGCCTGATCTACCTGGTGGTGGGATCCTCGCTTATGACGCTGACTACCACTCCGAACCAGCTGACAGACGGACTGGAAAAAAGCCTCCGGCCTCTGAACCGGATCCATGTACCGGTCCACG
>CALWGI010000084.1 GCA_944380045.1 uncultured Blautia sp. | reverse complement strand
AGGAAGATCGTGGAGCAGGGTATCTATCCCGCTGTGGATCCGCTGGAATCCACTTCCCGTATCCTGGAGGCGGACGTAGTGGGCGAAGAGCATTATGAGGTTGCCCGCCGCGTGCAGGAAATCCTTCAGAAATATAAGGAACTTCAGGATATTATCGCTATTCTGGGTATGGAAGAACTTTCCGAAGAGGACAAGAACACGGTATACCGCGCGAGAAAGATCCAGAGATTCCTTTCCCAGCCTTTCCATGTGGCTGAGAACTTTACAGGGATCCCCGGTAAATATGTGCCTCTGAAAGAGACGATCCGCGGATTTAAAGCCATTATCGACGGCGAGATGGACGACTATCCGGAGAATGCATTCTTTAACGTGGGAACTATAGATGAAGTGATCGAAAAGGCGAAGACCCTTGAAGAATAAGGAGTGAAGCGTTTATGGACAGTACGTTCGGTCTGGAGATCTATGCAAGCAACAAGCTTTTTTACACCGGCCGCGCCAGATCTCTGGTGATCCCGGTGGAGGACGGGCAGAAGGCTTTTCTCGCCCATCACGTCAATACGATTTCCGCTATCGTTCCGGGAGAAATGCGTTATGAGGACACGGAGGGAAACTGGACCACTGTTGCGGTAAGCTCCGGTTTCATGGAGATGATCAACAACAGGGTCAAGCTGTTCTGTCTCACTGTGGAACGCCCGGAGGAGATCGACGTGAAAAGAGCTCAGGAAGCCCGGGAGAGGGCGGAAGAGCAGCTCCGCCAGAAGCAGAGCATACAGGAATACCACAGGAATCAGATGGCTCTGGCAAGGGCTATGACGAGACTGCGTGTGACGAGGAATCTGAAGTAGAATACAGCCCCCGGACCATGAACTCACTTCGTTCAGACATATGGTCCGGGGGCTTTGCTATGATATGGGGCAGTGTGTCATTTGTCATTCCGGGATTCGGGTTCGGTTTCAGGCTGCTCATCCCCGCTCTCTTCCGCGGGTGCGACCGGCGCCGCTGTGTCCGCGGGTTCTGCCGGCTGCTGGTAAGGACGGTAAGGCTCCCAGTAATGTTCTTCTTCTGTTTTTGCGGTTTCTTCCTGATCAGACTGCAGCGTTCTGGTGCGGAGCATGTATACGCCTGCGGCGATGATCGCGACGGCGATGACAATTCCCGGAAGACGGAAGAAGATATTGGACAGGACACTGCTGATAAAGGACGGCAGGATCCAGTACAGGATATCTGTGATATCGTTCCATAGAACGGCTGCTCCGAACAGGATCAGAAGGACTGCGAGGACGGTGCGGTGTTTTTTGAACGCACTGTCTGTGCTTCCGATGAACTGATCCAGATGGAGGATATAGGAATCCTCCACGGAATAGAAGTCCTCCTCAGGGAGAGACTTCAGATTGTGCACATTGAAGAAACTGTAGAACCAGAGAATGGGAAGGAACAGCATGATCCACCCCATGTTTATGACAGACGTCAGGGCAAAGGTTCCCCAGAAGAGCAGCATGATGCTGATGCCCTGTTTCCGGAATCCCATATACATTTCTCCGGCGCCGGGGATCAGCGACGCGATAAATACTAAAAAACCATGTTTCTGTTTTGTCATTTCGATTCTCCTCCTCTTAATATGTTATTGGGGAAGTCCCCCAGATAGTCTGCAATTTTATCAGAACCCTGCGAAATACCGTTTCCCAGAGTCCGAGAAAACTTTTCCAGCCCGGACGGCCGGTCCGGCGTATGCTGCTCCGCGGCGGATTCAGCCGCCTGCCGTGGAGGAGCGCTGTGTATGGATGAAAAATCCGCCCGGTATACGCAGAAGAGCAGCATAAGGGCGATAACCACGCCTGCGGCAGTCTGCAGCCGGTAATAAAAAAGTCTGGATCTCCGGGAAGCGACGGAAAGCATTTTTGCCGCCTGTACTTCCGGCGAAGCGGCCCTTCTAAGAACCTCGTCGCTGAGCCAGGAAGGGGCACGGGTTTCCGACCCGGCGCTTTCCTCAAGGATCATCTGTTCCAGGCAGTAATCACAGTGATCCAGATGTTCCAGAAAGCGGATCATATCTCCGGTATCGATGCCGGTTCCCTGATGGAATTTTTCTATATTATTTTTCTGAATATGGTCCATGCCGCCCTCTCCTTTCTCTTGGATTTTCCGAAGTTACCAGAAGTTTTTTCAGCATCGCCTTTGCACGGTAAAGCTGTGTCTGGACTGTTTTGGGATTTTTTCCTGTTTTTTGCGCGATCTCCGCGGCGGTGAGCTGCATACAGAAATGGTCCGTGGCCACTTCTCTATAAGGACTTTTCAGCCGCTGGCAGAGAGCGTATACCTGCCGGTCCGACTCCTGTTTCAGATAAACGGCTTCCGGCGGGGAGGAACGATCCGGCAATCCGGTAAAATAAGCTTCCTCCGTAGGGATACAGCGCCGCCCCGCAGCCTTCAGGTGATCAAGACATTTTCGAACCGCGATCTTACACAGCCAGGCTTTCTCATGAGCGCCGTCGAAACGGGACAGGTTTTTGTAGGCGGAAAGAAAAACCTCCTGGGTCAGATCCTCAGCGTCGAAAGGGTTGCCGACAGATTTCAGGCAGATGGAATAGATCAGATTCTGATACTGTTCCAGCAGATATTTCAGATATTCTTCCTGTGAAATACGATCAGCCCCCTTTCCTGTTTCTGTCCCGTCTGTATATTATAACGCTCTGGGAGACGAAAACACTTCAGGAACAGAAAAATTAAGAAAAATTTTGTGGAACAAAAGGCGCAAAGGCTATGGAAGAAACTGGATAATGTTATAGTAACGAAAACAGGGCAGAGTTTTGATGCAGGATGTTAATTGTCAAGTTTTTTTTTGTGTGCTATAATTTTCACCAGATAATGAAACAAAGATAATTTCAGCGTAGCTTTCTGATTTAACGGAAAAGCTGTTTATAAATGCAACAAAGGAAACAAGAAATATGGCAAGTATCAGAGATGTGGCGCAGCGGGCCGGCGTGGGCGTAGGCACTGTGTCGAGGGTTTTAAACGGCAACGGTTATGTGGCCGAGGATACAAGGAAAAAAATCGAGATGGCGATCAGCGAGCTGGAGTATACCCCCAACGAGCTGGCAAGGAACCTGTTCCGGAATAAGACAGGGATCATCGGCGTGCTGGTGCCCGATCTGGATCATCCGTTTTTCTCGGCGTTTGCCCGGGAGACGGAGATCGCGCTTTATAATAACGGATATAAGGCGATGATCTGCAACACCATCGGGAGCAGCAACAGGGAGATGGATTATCTGTATATGCTGGACCGGAACATGGTGGACGGCATTATCACAGGATCTCATACCCTTCATGTGGACGAATATCTGAAGAGAAAGGGAAAGATCGTTTCCCTGGATCAGGAATTCGGACCGGAGATCCCCATGGTGGGTTCGGATCATATTTCCGGAGGAAAGCTGGCGGCGGAGATCATATTGAAAAATAAATGCCGGAAAGTGCTGCATATCACGGGAGTAGCACCCAATGTCGCGGCGAATAACCGCCACGCCGTTTTTGAGGCGGAGCTCAGCAGCCATGGAGTGGATGTGGTGGATATGATGATGGAATGGAACATGTTTGACCATCAGTCCTACTGGGATGCGGCGGCAGAAGCCATCCGCAAATGCGACGGTATCGACGGCGTGTTTGCCGCGGATCAGCCGGCGCTGTGTTATATGCATCTCGCCATGGAAGCGGGGCGGAGAGTACCTGAGGATCTGAAGGTGGTGACTTATGACGGTATGGATATCACAAGGCTCTGTTATCCCCGGGTGACAAGTATCTGCCAGGATGTCCGTTTTCTTGCGGAAACCTGCAGTAAGACCATGATCAAACTGATAGAGGGAAAGGAACCCGTTCCACAAAATCAGATACTTTCTGTGAAAATACAGCAGGGCGGAACTACATATCCGGTGGATCTGGACGGAAAATAAGAAAGAAAACATATGGAACAGCTCTTATGTGTCAGGCATCAGAGCTGTTCTTTTTTTGTCAGGAATGTTATAAAAATGACAATCGAAAAATGTGCAACATATACAAAATAAAGGATAGATAATTGTAAAAATGTACAGAATCACGATGAGAGGGGCATATTTTGCCCAAATTCTATTGACAAAGAGCGAAGATGGAATTATTATATAACCACAATATGAAACGGTTCCACATGATGGGCCGGTGAGATCAGACTGAAAGAAAAAACGAGTCTTTTTTTTAAAACCGGTGTGGAACGGGTTCTATATATTTCCCGGCGCGCGAGGGAAATATCCAAAGTAAAGGAGGAAGAAAACATGAAAAAAGCAATCAGCATGGCAATGGCGCTGACAGTTGCCCTTACGACAGCGGCAACCACAGTTCCGGTAATGGCAGACGATCCTGTTGAGCTGACTATCTGGAGTCCTACAGATACCGCAGCCATCGAAGCATGGTGGGAAGAGAAGATCGCTGAGTGGAATGAGGCGAATCCGGATATCCAGGTGAGCCGTGAGGCCATTGACCGTTCCGATTCCTATGCATACGACAATAAGATCGCTACAGCAGTTACATCCAACGATCTTCCGGACATCTTCTATGTAGACGGACCGCAGGTTTCCTACTATGCGGCGAACGGAATCACGGTTCCCCTTGATGATTATTTCTCAGAAGAGGATCTTTCTGATTTTGTAGATTCTGCAGTTGCGCAGAATACATATGACGGTTCTCTGTACGCGATCGGCGCGACAGAGTCTTCCGTAGCTTTCTATTACAATAAGGATTATCTCACCGAGTGCGGCGTAGATGTGGCTGATCTGGATTCCCGTACAGTGGACAATCCCATTACCTGGTCCGAGTTCGCTGAGATCGCAGAGAAATGTACCACAGACGATTATGTAGGCGCGCACATTATCATGGACCATGGCGAAGGTCTTCCCTATGCGCTGGAGCCCATGTATCTCTCCGCAGGTAAAGACTATATCAGCGAAGACGGTACAACCTCAGACGGATATGTAAACAGCGAGGAAGCTGTTACCACAACTGCATATCTTGCAGACATGATCGCAAAAGGATGGGCAAACGTTGAGCCTATCACAGACGAGTTCCTGAACGGCGCATGCGCTACCATGCTGGGCGGTTCCTGGGAGATCGCGACACTGACAGAAAACGCTGACTTCGAGTGGGGCGTAACCTACTATCCGGTAAACGACGATACAAAAGAAGCAGTTTCTCCCTGCGGCGACTGGGCGGCAGCGATCAGCAAGAACTGCGAGAACGTAGACGCAGCAGGCCAGTTCCTTCAGTGGCTTATGAACACAGAGAACGTTGCCACCTACGCGGCAGCGATCGCAAAACCGGCAACACGTATCTCCGCTTATGACGAGGAAGTTATGGCAGATTATCAGGAAGGCAACCTCGCTCTGATCAAAGAGCAGCTGGAGAACACAGCAGTTCCCCGTCCCAGAACACCTTCCTACGCAGTATTCTCCTCTGCATACGCAGAAGCAATGACCAACATCTTCTCTGACGCAGCCAGCACAGGAGAGGTGGACAACGACTATATCCAGTCCGAACTTGACGTAGTATCTGATACATTTACAGACGATTACGAGACCTACTACGCTGAATAAAACGGAGAGGTCGTAAGATCAGGCCGCACCGCCGGGCGGTGCGGCCTGTCTTTATCAGAAGGGAAAAACTTCCGTCTCTTCGGACGGCAAGTACAAGACCCGCAGAAAAGGGGGAAAGGTTATGGCTAAGACAAAAAAGCTTACAGGCCGGAAGCGTGACGAGCGGATCGCGGCGTACATATTTGTAACACCTGCAGTCGTTCTTCTGATCGCCTTCCTGGTCGTACCTATGATCTATACGGCTTACTTTTCGGTATTCCGGTATCAGATCATGCGTCCTGACGCCATGAAATTTATCGGTATAGAGAACTATATCGAGCTGTTCCAGGACAAAAATTTCTGGCAGGCATTAAAAAATACAGTATATTTCACCATTATTGTCGTTCCCTTCCAGTGTGCCCTGGCTCTCGGCCTGGCGCTTCTGGTATCCAAGAAGTTCCGCGGCGTGGCGATTTTCAGAACCATGTACTTCAGCCCGCAGCTTACTTCCATGGTAGTTATCTCAGTTCTGTGGTCCGTTCTTTACAACGCGAACCCCAACACAGGTCTGTTTAACTCCATTCTGACTTCTCTGGGACTTGATCCCATCAGCTTCCTGAATGACGAGAATACGGCCATGAACTCCATTATATTCATGTCCGCATGGCAGGGCGCAGGTTATCAGATGATGATCTTCCTGGCCGGTCTGCAGGGAATCCCCCGGGATCAGTACGAGGCGGCTTCTGTGGACGGAGCTACGAAATTCAAACAGTTCCTTTACATTACCCTTCCCGGTTTGAAGGGAACGATTAAGTATGTTATCATGATCACCATGATTCAGGCGATGAAGCTCTTCACCCAGCCTTACATCATGACACAGGGCGGACCGAAAAACTCCACCAAGACTCTGGTATATTATATTTATTCCGAGGGCTTCCAGAGAGGTAATTTCGGATACGCCTGCTCCATTGCGGCGGTATTCTTTGTCATAGTCGTATGTATGTCCATGGCAATGAAGAAAGTCACGACGTCTACGGAATAAGGGAGGTGGAGAGATTATGACGAAATCAATGCAGTTTTCAGCCAAATTCGGCAAATTCATGTTTTATTTCGGGAATATCATCATCGGAATCATCTTTGTTTCTCCGTTGATCTGGATGATCTCCGCTTCTTTCAAACCGGAGGCAGAGATTTTTGCCAACATGGATTCCCTTACAACCTTCCTGCCGGTGCAGGCGTCTCTGAACAACTATGCTGAGGTGTTCTCCAGACTGAACCTGCCCCAGGTATTCAAAAACACACTCCTGTATATTGCCCTGATCCTTATTTTTGACCTTCTGGTCAACTCCATGTGCGGTTACGCGCTGGCGAAATTCGAGTTCAGAGGCAAGGGTGCGATCCTGAACCTGGTTGTCGCTCTGATGGTACTTCCCATGGAAGCGATCATGCTGCCGCTGTACATCGAGATGTCTCAGCTTGGCTGGGTCAACACACTGGCGGCGCTGGTTGTGCCCTTTATCGCAAAGTGCTTCTCCATCTATATGTTCCGGCAGTTCTTCTATGATATCCCGGACGATCTGATCGAGGCGGCGGCTATTGACGGGTGCAGCCCCATGGGAACTTTCTTCAAGATCGTGGTTCCCATTTCCAAGACCGTATACGCTACGGTATTTATCCTTGACTTTGTGGCACACTGGAATGACTTCATGTGGCCGTTCCTGGTTATGACAGGAGAGGACAAGAGAACCATCCAGCTGGCGGTACAGTCCTTCTTCGGAACAAATCCGGTTCATTACAGCGCCATTATGGCGGCCCTGGTTGTTTCTGCGATCCCGATGATCATCATGTTCATCTTCATGCAGAAATATTATGTGGAAGGTATTGCTTCTTCCGGAATTAAAGGCTGATACAGAAAGGCAGAATTATTATATGATCAGTAAACTTTTACAGCAGGCTAGAGACTATGAAAAAGAGCATATGAAAGAGGTTGCTCCGGCAGAACGTCCCTGTTACCATGTGACAGGCTCCAGAGGATGGATCAACGACCCCAACGGATTTTCCTTCTATAAGGGAGAATATCATTTGTTTTACCAGTATTATCCCTATGAGAACGAGTGGGGTCCCATGCACTGGGGACATTCCGTCAGCAAAGACCTGATCACGTGGGAATACCGGCCCGCGATCATGGCTCCGGATCAGCCCTACGATAATTTCGGCTGCTTTTCCGGAAGCGCTCTGGAACTGGATGACGGCCGCCATCTGATCATGTATACGGGCGTGGAAAAAGTACCCTGCGCGGACGGCAGCATAAAACAGTACCAGGCTCAGTGCATGGCCGTGGGAGACGGACGGGATTATGTGAAATATGAGGGAAATCCCGTTATCACGGTAAAAGATATCCCTGTGAGCGGAAGCTCGGAGGATTTCCGGGATCCGAAGATCTGGCAGGAGGACGACGGAAAGTTCTACGCTGTGGCGGCAGGCGCCGCCGGGGACGGGACCAGCAATATTCTTCTGTTCGGAAGCGAGGACGCTTTCCACTGGGAATTCCTGAACGTTCTGGATTCCAGCAGCAAAAAGCTGGGAGGAATGTGGGAATGTCCGGATTTCTTTGAACTGGACGGAAAGCATATGCTGATGGTAAGCCCCATGGCGATGATGCCGGAAGGCCTGAAATATCATGTGGGACACGGTACGCTCTGTATTTCCGGAACGTATGATAAAGCAGCGCATACATTCCACAGAGAATCCGTACAGCCCATTGACAGCGGGATTGACTTTTACGCTCCACAGACCATGCTCACGCCGGACGGCAGAAGAGTGATGGTGGCCTGGATGCAGGCATGGAGCAATACGAAATTCGTACCTCACGGAGTGAAATATTTTGGACAGCTTACGGTTCCCAGAGAGCTGAGTTTCCGGGACGGACAGCTGATCCAGCAGCCGGTGCGCGAGCTTGACGCATACAGAACGGATCCGGTGCGCTATGACAGAGTGGAGATCACAGAAGAGACTTCTCTGGAAGGCGTAAACGGAAGAGTTCTGGATATGACGGTAAAACTGCAGGCGGACGGAAACTACGAGGAGTTTATTATGAAAGTTGCCTGCGGAGATGAATACTACACCTCCGTCGCCTATGATCCGAAGAAAGAAGTGCTCTGTATAGACAGAAGCCACAGCGGATACCTGTTTGACATCCTTCACAGAAGAGAGATCCAGGTGCCTCCCTTGAATGGAGCGGTCACTTTAAGATGTGTGATGGACCGCTTCAGTCTGGAGATCTTTATCAATGACGGAAGCCAGACGGCGACGGTAACATATTTTACGCCCCTGGAAGCGGAAGGGATCACCTTCGCGGCGAAGGGGAAAGCAACCATAGGTATTGAGAAATATGCTCTTTCTTTTTCTTAATACACAGCGATTGTGTTCTGACACACCAACGCTGAATATTCGGTAGAGAAATGCGGCTCCGGCGGGGCCGCATTTTTCTGTGCA
>CALWGI010000083.1 GCA_944380045.1 uncultured Blautia sp. | reverse complement strand
ATCCTGAAGGTCCAGGACAGCCGGAAGCTTCTGATCACGCCGCATATGGCGTGGGCGCCTGTGGAGACAAGGTTCCGCTGCAGAGATGAGGTAATAAAAAATATCCGGGCGTTTCTTGCCGGAGAGGAAAGGAATCGGGTTTACTGATATGAAGAAAAAGAGGATAATATGGATTGAGCTGCTGCGTATCGCAGCGTGTCTGTCTGTCGTGCTGATACACACCGCGTCACAGCATTTCAGGGATATTCCGATAGATACGTTTACCTGGAAGGTGTCGAATTTTTACCATGGTTTTCTGCGCTTTACAGTACCTTCTTTTATTATGATCAGCGGATGTCTCTACCTGAACAAAAACCGCACATGGCAGCTGAAAAAACTGTGGCTCCGTAATATTCTGCCGGTGGCGGCGGCGTATGTGTTCTGGCAGATTTTCTACAGCGCATACAGGATAATTGTGAGCGGCGGCCTGGAACGGGGAGGCGTCTGGGTCATGAAAAAAATGCTGGTCAATATCAGCAGCGCCTATTTCCATCTGTGGTATCTGCCGATGCTGATCGGACTTATGATCATTACTCCTCTTTTGTGGGAGTTTGTGAACTGTAAACGGGGAAAACAATGGGAGGAATATCTTCTGATACTTTTTATGATAATGAAGCTTCTTCCCTATACGATCACAAATCTTCCCTTGCCGTGGGCGGATCATCTGGAAGTGCTCACAAGTACGGTTCAGCCCGGACTTGTAACAGATCTCACAGGATACTATATCCTGGGACATTATCTGTATGAATACGGACTGCCGAAAAAACTGGAACGTATTGTATACGGGCTTGGTCTTGCCCTTATCCTGGCGGCAGTGGGACTTTGCCAGTGGAGATCGATCGCTCTGGACAGGCCTGTCCAGGTCTTCTATGAAAATTATACTATTTGCACGTTTATCTGGACGGCTGCGGTATTTCTGTTTTTCAAGAATTATCTTGGAAAAATCGAATGGAGTGAAAAAGCCGGAAATATAATCTGTTATATTGGAGGCACCACATTCGGCGTATATCTGGTACATGCATTTTTCCGGGATGTCCTGCACAGAATGGGATTCGACAGCCTGATCATAGGAAACACGATTTTGTCAGTGCCCATGGTGGCGTCTGTGATCCTGATCCTGAGTTTTCTTGCTGTTGTGATCATAAGACGCATCCCGCTGCTTGGAAAATGGATTGTTTGATATGTTTCCGGCATGCCGGGGAGATACCGGCGGCAGACAGACCGGAATCCGGAGGAAATATCTGAATGAATGACATAAGAAAAGGAAAAAGACAGAGGAGAAAAGAACTGCGCCAGGCCATTGATATGGAACTGAAGGAACACAGAAGCACATTTATCGTGTTTTATATCCTTCGTTTCCTGGTGCTGGTGTGTCTGGTCCGCCAGGCGTTTCTTCATAATTATGAGGGCCTTTTCCTCAGCGTCCTGACTTTGCTTCTGCTTTATGTACCCAGCTGGATACAGGTGAAACTGAAGATAGAGATCCCCACCGGGCTGGAGATCTCTATTCTGTGTTTTATTTTCGCAGCGGAGATCCTGGGTGAGATCAACGCTTTTTATATCGTGATCCCAGGATGGGACACGATCCTGCATACGCTGAACGGGTTTCTCTGCGCGGCGGTGGGATTTTCGCTTGTTTTGCTTCTCAATGACAATGAGAAGCTCACCTTTGATCTGTCGCCGCTTTTTCTCGCCGTGGTAGCGTTCTGTTTCTCCATGACGGTAGGGGTTGTGTGGGAGTTTTTTGAATGTTTTATGGACCAGTTTATGAGACTGGATATGCAGAAGGATACGATTCTCCATGCTTTCAGCAGCGTGATGCTGGATCCTGCCGGTGGCAATCATCCCGTACGGGTCCGCGATATCGCGGACGTGATCCTCGTCCACAGTGACGGGACGCAGCAGGCGCTGGGGCTGGGCGGTTATCTGGATATCGGCCTTCTGGACACCATGAAAGATCTGCTTGTGAATTTTATCGGCGCGGCAGTGTTCTCGGTGATCGGATTCTTTTACGCCAGAGGACGTGGAAAGAAGAGTATCGTCTCTCTCTTTGTGCCCAGACGCAAAGGGAAAAACAGAGAGCTTTTTTAGTCTTCCTCGATCACCTGGATCTCCAGATAATCGAAATCTATCTGTTCGATAAAGCTGTCCCGGGAGAAACGGGTCCTGGCGTGACGTTTGAAATCGGCGATATTGCTGTCCAGCCAGATCGGGTTCTCCAGGTCGAACTGATAACATATCTCTTCCAGCGCGCGGAAGACCTTATGTGTCCTGGTGTCTTCGGAATCGTCGGCGATCACGGTATCTTTTATCAGGCGGTTGTGTTTCCATATTTTTCCCCATAAACGGAACATAGTATTTTCCTCCCGGTGTTTCTGTTTTTCTGCAGTCCTGAGCGCGTTGTCTCCAGTAAGCTGACGCTGCACTAACGCTAGTATAGTATCTGCCGGGGGAGATGTAAAGAAAATATTTCGGGGATACCATTGCGGATTCTTTAGAAATCTACTATAATAAAGTGGTGATGCCAGAGTGAAAACCGGCATTTTTTATTCCTGTGAAATATTTGGTACGATAAATGATGAATGGAGGATATATTATGAAATTATATGACGGCGGCGTTTATCTGGTCAATGGCCGTGATATTGTGGAAGAGGGACAGGCGTCTCTGCCGGTTGGCAAGGAAGACGCCAGGAAGAACACCATTGCCTACGGGATCCTGGAATCCCACAATACTTCCGGCAATATGGATAAACTTCAGATAAAATTCGACAAACTGACTTCTCATGACATTACTTTTGTGGGAATCATCCAGACAGCCAGAGCATCCGGCCTTGAGAAGTTCCCGGTGCCCTATGTGCTGACCAACTGCCATAACTCTCTCTGCGCGGTAGGCGGTACCATCAATGAGGATGACCACATGTTCGGACTGACCTGCGCGAAGAAGTACGGCGGCGTCTATGTACCGCCTCATCAGGCAGTCATCCATCAGTACGCCCGTGAGATGCTTGCGGAATCCGGTAAGATGATCCTGGGCTCAGACAGCCATACAAGATACGGCGCTCTTGGGACTATGGCCATGGGCGAGGGCGGCGGAGAGCTGGTAAAGCAGCTTCTTTCCCAGACCTATGACATCAATATGCCCGGCGTTGTGGCGATCTACCTGGAAGGAGAACCACGTCCCGGCGTAGGACCACAGGACGTTGCCCTGGCGATCATCGGAGAGGTTTTCGCCAACGGCTATGTGAAGAATAAGGTTATGGAATTCGTAGGCCCCGGCGTGGCGGGATTAAGCGCGGACTTCCGTATCGGCGTGGACGTTATGACTACGGAGACCACCTGCCTTTCCTCCATCTGGCAGACAGACGATAAGATCGAAGAATTTTATGAGATCCACGGACGGAAAGAAAGCTATAAGAAACTTCAGCCGGGAGATGTGGCTTATTATGACGGCTGCGTGAAAATAGATCTCAGCGAGATCAAACCCATGATCGCCATGCCCTTCCATCCCAGCAATACATATACCATCGACGAGCTGAACGCCAATCTGGAAGATATTCTTGCGGATGTGGAGAAGAAAGCCCTTGTCAGCCTGGACGGCAAGGTGGATTACAGCCTGAGGGACAAGGTGGTTGACGGTAAACTCTATGTGGAGCAGGGAATCATCGCAGGATGCGCCGGCGGCGGATTCGAAAATATCTGCGCGGCAGCGGATATTCTCCGCGGGGCGAGCATCGGCGCGGACGCCTTTACTCTGAGCGTTTATCCTGCAAGTACCCCGATCTACATGGAACTGGCGAAAAACGGCGTGCTGGCTGACCTTATGGCTACCGGAGCCGTTGTGAAGACTGCTTTCTGCGGTCCCTGCTTCGGCGCGGGAGATACTCCGGCGAATAATGCGTTCAGTATCCGCCATACTACGAGAAACTTCCCCAACCGTGAGGGATCCAAGATCCAGAACGGCCAGATTTCTTCAGTGGCGCTGATGGACGCCAGATCTATCGCGGCAACGGCAGCCAATAAAGGCTTCCTGACCTCTGCGGAGACATATACCGGTTCCTACACGAACCAGAAATATTTCTTTGATAAGACAATTTATGAGAACCGCATCTTTGACAGCAAAGGCGTGGCGGATCCTGAAGTGGAGATCCAGTTCGGCCCCAATATCAAGGACTGGCCGGCTATGCCTGAGCTTGCGGAGAACCTTGTGCTCAAAGTGGTCTCCGAGATCCACGATCCGGTGACGACCACGGATGAACTGATCCCCTCGGGAGAGACCTCATCCTACCGTTCCAACCCCCTGGGCCTGGCGGAGTTCACTCTTTCCAGAAAGGATCCCGCATACGTGGGAAGGGCCAAGGAGATCCAGAAGGCCGAGAAGGCTATCCAGGAAGGTACATGTCCTCTGGAGGCTGTTCCCGAACTTGCGGATGTGATGAAGACAGTCAACAGTCAGTTCCCGGAGATCGGTAAAGGGAACCTGGGCGTGGGCAGTACGATCTTCGCGGTGAAACCGGGAGACGGATCCGCCAGAGAGCAGGCGGCTTCCTGCCAGAAGGTTCTCGGCGGTTGGGCGAATATTGCCAACGAGTACGCGACCAAACGTTACCGCTCCAACCTGATCAACTGGGGTATGCTTCCCTTCGTGATTCCACAGGGAGAGCTTCCTTTCCGGAACGGAGATTATCTGCTCTTCCCGGAGATCCGTAAGGCAGTGGCGGAGAAAGCGGAGAGCATCACGGGATACGTGGTGAAGCCGGAGGGGCTGAAAGAGTTTAAAGTAACGCTTGGCGAACTGACAGATGACGAGCGTGAGATTATTCTCCGCGGATGTCTGATCAACTATAACAGAAGCAGGCGTTAAAACGTGAGATCATTGTTTATCCGGCTGTGGATAAAATATAAAACAGGTTGAACAGAGGCGGGCCCTGGAAAGGGCCTGCTTCTTTTTATATAATTGGTCGATTTGATATAATTATCTAAAAATAATATAAAATATAAAATAAATAACAGATTTAAACATATATTAAGATATAATGTGAAAAAATACAGAAAAAATTACAAAAAAGTGTTGACAAATAAAAACCTCAGTGCTATTATATACTCATCAAAAGAAAACAAGAGAAATACAAAAGAAAATCATTCAATTCATAGCATATATAAATGTTCCATGAATCAGGATGAAATAAAAAGAAAGGATACGGTGAGTCCATTGGTAAGATAGTATAACTTCCATCAATATGAGCCAGTGACAGGAATCGGATTTCCTGCAAGAAAGACCTGATACAAGAATCATTGTAAAAAATAAGCTGAATACTTAAATCTTATAAGAAGAAAATCTGAAAAGATAAACCTGGCGAACAGGACTTCAAAAAAGAAATAAGTATAATCAGTAAAACGTATCATAGGTATATAGAATCGATTTCTCATATTGAATAACTGTCACGAACCTGAAACAAAGAACTTCAGAAATGTGTGAAGAAACATTTACTGAAGAGTTATCAGACTTATCCCAGTGCTCCGTCAGGAAGAGGAGTTCCTGAGAAGTGAGAGGAATGAAGACAGATAGCTTGAGATCCATATCAGCACAGAGTGATGTCAGGGAGACAGAACAGATTGATATGAATTGAAACTTTGCATCAGAAGAACATCTTCTTACAAAAGATGTTGATATTAAGAATAAAATTATAATCCCGTAAATTATAATTTTAAATCTATAAACTTTCTAAATAAACCGAATGATAGTTAATCATATCGTTTATGAGCAGGAAATAAGATAAGATATGTAAATATACATACAACAGAGTATATGCATAAGAAAAACTGAATATAGAGAATTGGAATTCAGAAATATACATCAGGTATATATGATCCAATTAGACACAAGATAATCCATTCAGAAAGAGGAAATTAAAAATTGAATAAGGAAGATCATTGAGACGGTCATCATTTTTGAAATCGAAGTAAAAAGTGATGACCGTCAATCTTGTCATAAAAAGATATTTACGTTATACTCTCCAGAGAAGGAGAGCTTTTTTTATGCAGAAAATTAATATACAGGACAACATCATTTATGAGGATCAGGATATCCTGGTCTGCCGTAAGCCGGAAGGTCTGCCTGTCCAGAGCGCGGGAGTGGGAACCATGGATATGGAAAGCGCGCTGAAAAATTATCTGGCCTTTAAGAATCCGGGGAAAACGCCCTGGCTGGGGATTATCCACCGGCTGGATCAGCCTGTGGAAGGAATTCTTGTATTTGCCCTGACACAGAAGGCTGCGGCGTCTCTGAACCGTCAGATGGAAAAGAAAGAAATCGAAAAAATTTACCTGGCGGTAACAGATAAGATTCCGGAGCCGCAAACCGCCACCCTTGAAGACTGGCTGAAAAAGGACGGCAGAAATAATCTGTCCGCCGTGGTAAAACCGGGAACAAAAGGAGCGAAGAAAGCCAGATTGTCTTACCGGGTGATCCGGGCGCTGGAAGATGAGAGAACGGCGGGAGGGCGGCGCTGTCTGACGGAGATCCGTCTGGATACCGGACGCCATCACCAGATCCGGGTACAGATGGCTCATCTGGGAACGCCCCTTCTGGGAGACCGTAAGTATTATCCGGAGGACAGATCCGGTTATCCGCTGGGGCTTTGCGCGTATAAGCTGAAATTCAGTCATCCCGACACAGGTGAGGAAATGGAATTTTGTGCAAAACCCTCAAAAGAAACCTTCGCCGGTCTGGTTGTGGAAGAAGAACTTTAAAATATTTCTCTAAAAAATGAAAAAACTATGAAATCTCTGGACGTGATTATTAAAATGTGTATAATGTAAAAAAAGAAGCACATTTGTATGAAATTCATGTAAAGAGAAAAGAGGAAAAGGCAATGAAAAAAGCAGCGGTGGCTGTGGGGATTACGGCGGCGGTTCTGGCGGCCGGAAGCCTCGGCATAAATGGCGGCTTTGGTACATTAATTGCGGATGTGCAGGCTGAAGGCGGTGCGGCAGAGGAAGAAACGGCAGAAGAGAGAGCCTCTCAGATCGATACATCTGTTCCTGTGCAGGCGGGAAGCAGGATTGCGGCAGTCAGCAAGAATGTGAACGGGGAATTTTGGGATCTGATCCGTCAGGGAATGGAAGACGCGGTGGAGGATATCAATACCGCATACGGATTTGAAGGGGACGATGTCCTGACCATGACCTTTGAAGGTCCCAATGACGAACTGAAGGTGGAAGAACAGGTGAACACTCTGGACGCGGTGATCGCGGAGAATCCTACGGTGCTCTGCCTTTCCGCCAGTGATATGGATTCTCTTCAGGCACAGCTGGAATCGGCGGCGGAGAACGGCATTCCGGTGGTCGTGTTTGATTCCAACGTGAGCGAGAACCAGCTTGTCACGGCCTTTCGCGGAACGGATAATGATTACGTGGGCGAGCTTGCCGGCGAACGCATGATAGAAGCCCTGGGCGGAACCGGTAAAATAGTCGTGTTTTCAGCTCAGGAGAAGACAGAAAGCGCTCAGAGACGGATGAGCGGTTTTCAGAAAGCCCTTGAGGATTCCGATATAGAGATCGCGGAGATTGTCTATATGGATGAAGTGGAAGATATGGAAACAGCCATGAAGGAGACGATGGAAGCGCACCCTGACGTCGACGGGGTGTTCTGTACCAATGCGGATACTTCAGATCTGTATCTGGGGCTGGAGCAGGAAGAGGAGAACGCTCCTCTGATGATCGGAGTGGACGCCACCACGAAGCAGCAGGAGGCTGTGAAGGACGGCAGAGAGTACGGGATCGTATCTCAGGATCCTTATGAGATCGGATATCAGACGATTCTTACGGCAGCGCAGGCTACGGATCCTGAATTTGAAAACGACGGATCTGTGGAGAAATCAGTTCTTCTGGAGCCGGCGTGGATCGACGCCTCCAATATAGACGATCCCAGGTACAGTAATTATATATATGAATAAAACAGAACAGGTACATAGACAGAACTGTGAGAACACGCGGTGCGGCCGGATACGGCTGCACCGCTTTTTTTTTGCGGGAAAAAGTGCTATAATAAAAACAATTATTTTGAAGGAGGGGAAACCATTGAAAGAAAGAGAAACATTCGGATCAAGGCTTGGTTTCATCCTTGTATCCGCAGGCTGCGCCATCGGTCTCGGGAATGTGTGGAAATTCCCGTATATGACAGGACAGTATGGCGGCGCGGCTTTTGTGCTGATCTATCTGGTATTTCTGGTATGTATGGGACTGCCGATCCTGATCAGCGAGTTTGCAGTAGGACGGGCGAGCCGCCAGAGCGCGGCGAAAGCCATGAACACCCTGGAACCAAAAGGTTCCAATTTTCACAAATACCGCTGGATGGGCATGATCGGAAACTATGTTCTGATGATGTTCTACACCATGGTCGCGGGATGGACCATGTATTACTGTTACGTAATGGCAGCCGGTAAACTGAAAGGCGCTGATACGGAACAGGTAACACAGTATTTTTCTGATTTTCAGCATTCCACAGGGACGATGACTTTCTGGATGATCCTGGCAGTGCTTCTGTCCTTCGGCATCTGTTCGCTGGGACTGCAGAAGGGCGTGGAGAGGATCACCAAGGTAATGATGCTCTGCCTTCTGGCTCTGATCGTGGTTCTGGCTGTTCATTCTCTGACACTGGACGGCGCCATGGAAGGCGTGAAGTTTTACCTTGTGCCCAGCTTTGAGAATATGAAGGAAGCCGGGATCGGCAATGTGATCTTCGGCGCCATGTCCCAGTCGTTCTTTACCCTGAGTATCGGTATCGGCGCCATGGAGATCTTCGGAAGCTATATGCCAAAGAATCATACTCTTGCGGGAGAGAGCATCAAGATCCTTGTGCTGGATACGTTTGTGGCCCTTATGGCCGGCATGATCATTATTCCGGCATGCTTTTCCTTCGGCGTTGAGCCGGGAGCGGGCCCGGGGCTGGTGTTCATCACACTCCCCAATGTATTCAACCAGATGATGGGCGGAAGACTGTGGGGAGCCCTGTTCTTCCTGTTCATGGCGTTTGCGGCCCTGTCTACGGTTATCGCGGTGTTTGAGAATATCCTTGCCTTTTCCATGGAGCT
>CALWGI010000082.1 GCA_944380045.1 uncultured Blautia sp. | reverse complement strand
CTCAGCGAGGGAACCGTCCGCAATTACCTGAGTTCTATCTTAAGTAAACTGGGACTCAGAGACAGAACCCAGGTGGCAGTGTTTTATTACAGGCATAAATAACGCACTATCCCGGATGAAAACAGAAAAACTGCCGTATCCGTGATAAACACCACAGATACGGCAGTATAAATTTTCACTATTATCTTACGCCATAACCGGCTTCAACGCCTCTGCCAGCTTGTCTTTCTCTGCCTGAGCCTCTGCCAGATCTTTGCCAAGAGTTGTGTAGTAGATCTTGATCTTGGGTTCTGTTCCGGAAGGACGAACGATAACGGTTTCTTTGTTATCCAGTTTGTAGATCAGAACATTGGCTGCGGGAAGACCTGTTTCTTCCGGTTTCGTATAGTCTGTCACGCTTACAACTTTGTATCCTGCGATCTCTGTCAGCGGATTATCTCTCAGGCCCTGCATGATTCCGGCCATCTTATCCATTCCGCTTAATCCCGGGAATTCGAAGCTGTCAACTTTGTTGAGATAACGTCCGTACTGGGCGTAGATCTCTTCCATTCTCTGTTTCAGGGAGCTTCCGATGCTTCTGTAGTAAGCGGCCATCTCGCAGATCAGCATGGAGCCGATGATCGCGTCTTTATCCCGTACATAGGGACCTGCAAGATATCCGTAGCTCTCCTCGAAACCGAAGATAAAGCGGTCAACCTCTCCCGCTTCCTCCAGCTGGGCGATCTGGTCGCCGATCCACTTGAATCCGGTAAGAACGCTTCTGAGTTCTACGCCGTAATGCTCGGCCACAGCGTCAGCCAGCGGTGTGGAAACGATGGATTTCACAGCTACAGCCTTCTCCGGCATAGTTCCCTTCTCAATACGTCCCGCGCAGATATAGTCAAGAAGCAGTACGCCCACTTCATTGCCGCTTACCAGCTCGTAGGAGCCGTCCGGGCATTTCATGGCGATACCTACACGGTCTGCGTCCGGGTCTGTGGCAAGCATCAGGTCGGCGCCTGTCTCCTTCGCCAGATTCAGTCCCTGTTCCAGAGCCTCGAAAATCTCCGGGTTCGGGTAGCTGCAGGTAGTAAAGTATCCGTTGGGATATTCCTGATCCGGTACGATGGTAACGTCTGTAATACCGATATCTTTCAGAACCTGGGTCACAGGCATAAGTCCGGAACCGTTTAACGGGCTGTAAACCAGTTTCAGTCCCGCGGTTTTGCAAAGACCCGGGCGAACCTGTCTGGACTCGATCGCGTCATAGAGAGCTCTCTTGCAGTCTTCGCCCACAAAATGGATCAGGCCCTTCTCCACGCCTTCCGCGAAGGGCATATACTTCGCTCCGGTGAGAATGTCGGTCTTCTGGATCTCTGCGTATACGATAGCGGCAGCGTCGTCTGTCATCTGGCAGCCGTCCGGGCCGTACGCCTTATATCCGTTATATTTCGCCGGGTTATGGGAAGCTGTGACCATAACGCCCGCGTTGCAGTTATAATAACGGGTGGCAAAGGAAAGCGCCGGAACCGGCATCAGGGTATCGTAGATCCTTACCTGGATTCCATTTGCCGCCAGAACGCCTGCCGCGTTCTTTGCAAATACATCGCTCTTGATACGGCTGTCATAACTGATAGCCACAGTCTGTGTGCCGCCCTGTGTCTTTACCCAGTTGGCAAGGCCCTGCGTAGCCTGGCGCACAACATAGATATTCATACGGTTGGTTCCTGCTCCCAGCACGCCGCGGAGACCTGCGGTTCCGAATTTCAGGGCAACAGCGAAACGTTCTTTGATCTCATCGTCATTTCCGCTGATCCTGGACAGCTCCGGTTTCAGATCCGGATCTTCCAGATCTGCTTCCAGCCAGCGTTTATAATCTTCCTGATACATTTTTACCACTCCTACCATTCTTTTTTTGATTTTTTTGTGTAAAAGCCACAACTGATATTTCTAATATACCATGTTTACGGCGGAACGGCAACGAAATCCGGCAGATATTTTCAGGAATTTATTATCATTTTTTTGAAAAAAATGCTACATGCCTTTTATATCTCCGTCAACAATTCAAGGTCTTCTCCATAGAAGCATATTGTCTTCGAATACCGCGTCCGCTCTGCCCGAATCCTTCAGCCAGGAAAGATAGGAACGCACGGTGCTTCCCACGAGGACATACTGCTCAAAATTCATCGCCAGTCCGTATTCCGCGAACAGTCTCTGCAGGAGCTGTTCAAAGCACATCGGCTCTTTCAGGATATCAACAATCTTTTCCCCGATCTCCAGAACGGTATCGATATTGTACTGCGCCAGTTCCGACACATCTTCCGACGCCTCCGCATGAGCGGGAACAAAAATCTTTGCCTTCAGATTTTTTACCATTTCCAGAGTTTCCAGATAGGCTGCGATATCATAGATAAATCCGATGCGGTATTTCTCCAGTGTCTCTTTGCTGGAAAGGCAGTCCGCCAGATACACCACATCGTCCGGCGTACGGAAGCCAACCATATCAAAGAAATGGCCCGGCAGTTTTATGATCTCAAAGCCCTCGGGAAGCACAGTTTCCGTCAGTTCCTCCGCCCCGCTCTCCTGGGCCAGAAGGAACTTGTGCCTCAGATCTTTACATGGATATCCTCCGTAAAGAAAAGCCGGCTCCAGAATGGGATGCCTTGTAAAATCGCATTCGATCCCCGGCGCGTATACCCTGCATCCGGTCTGCGCCTGTAGATATTTATTGCCGCCGATATGATCGGCGTTGGAGTGGGTGTTATATATCGCTTTCAGCGTCCAGCCATTGGCGTCCAGGATCTTTCTCACCCTCCGACCTGCGTCCTTGTCATTGCCGCTGTCGATCAGACATACCTCCGTATCGTTCAGCTTCACCAGACCGATCTTCGCCGGGCTCTGAATATAATAGCTCTGTTCCGAAATCTGTATTAATTCGTACATGAGGATTCTCCTTCTCAGATTATAGTTCTTCCGCCACAATTTCATCGATGGCGTCATATGCATCTTCCAGTGCGTCCAGCGCTTCTGTCAGAGCATCCAGCTTACTGCTGTCCGCACCCTCATCCTCGTACTCCTCCAGAACTTCTCCCAGTTTATGTTTCAGTTCTTCCAGATACTCTGAGATCTGTTCCAGTTTATCTTCTTTTGTTGCCAACGAAGCGATTTCTATAATTTTGTTCATGATGGTTCCTCTCTTAATTACATACTCTTTATATTAAATATTATAAGCTGACCCTCCGCAGTTTTCCGGCGTCACATTTTTGAATTCCGGTCTGCGCCCCGGAGAAATGGAGAACGGCTTCTCACTCTCCAGCAGAGCCTGAAGATCCAGGAACTGTATCTGCTGATTCTCATAGGTGGTCCAGTACGCTCTTAAAGACTCGGTGCAGTAAATACTGGTATACACGGTATAATCGTATGGAACTACATCTTTATCCAGCTCCGTCACATGACTCTTATGGCTTACCCTGACCATTCCCAGAGGGAACGCCGCGCTCTGAAAAAGATGAAACATCCGGCTGACGCCTTCCTCCTCGTCCTTCCCCCGCAAGGCGTACTTTTTCAAAAAGGCCAGACGGACAAAACGGGACGGCGAACTCCAGTCGCCGGGCAGACCCTGGGCTCCGCTTCCCGAAAAGCACTGCGCGAGAGTTTCCCCCTGAAGCTCCACTCCGGCATAGTCCAGATCCCGGATTCCCGCGTAATTCAGAAGGTTCAGACGATGCCAGGAATATCCGGGACTGTTTGTCATTACCCCCAGCGTATTGCGGTATATACGCAGTCCGGACTCTTCCGGCTCGATCACTATAGTTTCTCCTGTTCTGTCATGAAAAGACCAGTGGAGAGGAGCCACCGTACCCATCATGGGGATATCCGCCAGCGTTATCTCATCCTGAAGACAGCGGACCACTTCCTCTACAGAAGCGCACTGCGCCAGCATGTGAAAAACAAGGAACGGGGGCTGCAGAGGCTGTGTACCCGCCCGGCAGTCTTTCGCATATTCCGCAAATCCCCGGTAATAGAGCTGGCCTCCCATAAGTCCCTTCTCGTTGATCCCTTCATAGAGGACCGGACCTGGTTTAAGAAGCAATCCCATCCCGGCGCAGGCGTATCTCGACGTACAGGGGAACGCCGTTCCATCCGGACCGTTCACTCCGAAATACGAAGTGCCCCGGGGGAGGAAGGTCATCCCGCTTCCCTCCGCCAGACGGTCGAAATCGTAGTTGCGTCCCCAGAGGTGTCTGCCGTCCTCCGTACTCCACGCAAGAGCGCTGCATCCTGCCTCCAGGGACAAAGCCGGGTTGTTATATGCTTTACTCATAAGAATCTCCATTCCGCCGCCTTTCAGCAGGCGGCTATCTCCTTTTGATTTTATTCATCATAATGATCCCAGCGGTGAAACATCTTGGGAAGGCTGCGTCCGGTCTTCCTGCCGTGCTCGTTATAGTGATCCGCGGACCCCATAAATCCGGGAATGGTTTTTCCGGTTTTGTGTCCGTGCTCGTCATAGTGGTTCAATGTTCCGAACAATCCCGGCCGGCTTTCTCCGATCTTTCTCCCGTGTTCGTCATAATGCTTCATTCCGCCGAATACCGTCGGCACACTGTGCCCTGTTTTCCTTCCTGACTTATCGTAATGATTAACCGCTCCGAACCATGACTGGCTGTAACCTGTTTTCTTTTTCATAGTTATTCCCTCCCGATTAGTTTTCCATCCATTCTCTGTAATCAGCTTCACATGCGAAGAGCAGATACTCTCCGTTCACATATCCCATATATCCGTCCTCAGTATTATATCCTTTCATTCTTATCCGCACCTCCGCTCTGATATTTTATATAAATAAAATACCCGTTCAGGTGTCGTATAAAAACGACTCATCATTGTCGGCAGGGACATTTCTTCCCTTTAACTTACAAAACAGCCGAAAGCCCATACCGGACCTTCGGCCATTTTCTTACAATATTCTTATCTGAGTCCCGCCTGCTCAAGAAGCGACGGCACTTTGGACTCCCAGCCCATTGCCATGATATGTACGCCCTGGCAGTACGGCTTGCATTCTCTGATGATGCGGGCGGCGATCTCCACGCCTGTGATTCCCGCTTTTGTCTTCTCTTTGTCAGCTTTCAGTTCGTCGATCATCTCTTCCGGAATATGGATGCCGGCAACGTTCGCGTTCATGTAGCGGCACATACCTACAGATTTCGGGATTACGATACCCAGCTGGACCGGTTTGCCGAACTGTTTCGCTTTTTCCATAAACTGGATGAATTTCTCCGGCTCGTATACGGCCTGTGTCTGGAAGTACTCGGCGCCTGCGGCAACCTTTCTCTCCATCTTGGCGAGCTGAACGTCAACAGAATCGCTGCAGGGAGAAACAACCGCTCCCTTTGCGAATTTCGGCGGCTCGCCCACCAGCTCGTTTCCGCCCAGATCCACGCCGGACTCCAGCTGTTTTACCGTATGGATCAGAGATACGGAATCCAGATCAAATACGGGTTTCGCCTGAGGATGATCTCCCAGCTTCGTATGGTCTCCGGTAAGAAGCAGAAGATTCTCGATTCCGAACATTGCAGCGCTCAAAAGATCAGATTCCAGAGCGATACGGTTCCTGTCGCGGCAGGTCATCTGGAAAATAGGGGTCAGTCCCTCGTCTTTCAGAGCCTTGCAGACAGCCAGGGAACCAAGACGCATAACTGACGACTGGTTATCTGTTACATTGACTGCTGTGATATCGCTGAGATAAGTCTTCGCTTCCTCCAGCATATTTTCTATGTGACATCCTTTCGGCGGTCCTACTTCCGCAGTTACTACAAATTCTCCGCGCTCAAATGCTTCTGTAATTTTCATGATATATACTCCTAATCATTCCTGATAAAAATTTCAACAGTTTCTTTATTCGGCTTTGGACACTTCTTCATCCGTTGCGTAGTTGCGCACCTGTGTGGGGCATTTCAGCACATCCAGGCGTCCAAGCTGCGCAAGCCGTCTGTAGATGCGTTCCCATCCGCATTCCATCTCACTGTCCACTTCGCATTTGCCGTTTTTCGAGCCGCCGCACTGTCCGTTGACCAGGCTCTTGGAACAGGCTGTGATCGGGCAGATCCCGCCTGTCAGGTTAAGATAACACTCACCGCACTGATCGCAGTCGTATTCCAGCGGCGTTACTCCCTGGAAGCCCGGCAGCGGATAAGTATCGCAGGCCGCGTATACCGGCTTGTCCTCCAGATATCCGGCAACCGTCTGTACGCCTACGCCGCAGGAAAGCACAAGGACCGCGTCCGCCGCCTTGATCTCCTCCGCGTGCTTCTCGAGACGGAGCTTCAGATTATCCGGATTACATATGTAATCTGTTGTCAGGATTCCTGTAACTTTCCCGTCTGCAGTCATCTCATCCTGAAGCTCTTTCGCTTCTTTTTCCGGGAAATGAACTTCCTTGCACCCATGACAGTTAATGATAAAAACTTTCTTACCTTCTGTCAGTGATACGATCGTTTCTTTATCTTTTAACTGGGTAATTAACATATCACTTCATCCCCCTTACTGCATTTTTGCCGGCCTTGATCTTCGTCACTAACGGGATCTTGGAGGAACAGATGTATTCGCAGCTTCTGCACTCGATACAATCCATAACGTTCTTCTCTTTCATGCCCTGCCAGTTCTCTTCATCCGCATATTTCGAGAAATACAGCGGAGAAAGTTCCATGGGACAGACATCCACGCAGCGTCCGCATTTGATACAGGGCTGCTCTGCCGTATGGTCGGTATCCACTGCAATGATTCCGTTGGATCCCTTCATGATCGGAACGTCCGGATCAGAAAGGTCGAATCCCATCATCGGTCCGCCCGCCTTGATCGTTACGTCGTCGCCTGTGATTCCGCCGCAGTAATCGATCAGCTCTTTGGTGCTTGTTCCGATCTTCACGATATAATTGCCGGGATTCTTCAGTCTCTCGCCGGTCATTGTCACAACACGCTCGATAAGAGGCATTCCCTTCTGTATAGCGTCGGAGATTGCCTTGGTGGTGCTGACGTTGGCAACCACACAGCCGACATCCGCCGGAAGTCCTCCGCTTGGAACCTGTCTCTTCAGGACACGCTTGATCAGCATCTTCTCAGCTCCCTGAGGATACTTGGTCTTCGCGGCAACAACTTCGATATTCTCACAGCCGGCAGTCTTATCTTCCATCAGCTCAATGGCGTCCTGCTTATTGTCCTCGATCACAATGATACCTTTTTCCGCGCCTACGGTTTTGATCATTGCCTTAAGGCCGTAGATCACGTCGTCCGCATATTCCAGAAGCACTCTGTGATCCGCGGTCAGAAGGGGCTCGCATTCACATCCGTTCAGGAGAACGGTATCCACCGGCTTGGCCGGTTTCAGCTTAACAGCTGTGGGGAATCCGGCTCCGCCCATGCCTACGATTCCGGCTTCACGTACAATATCCACGATCTCATCCGGCGTCAGATCCTCCAGCGCCTTATGCGGCTGCACGGATTCATGCAGGGTGTTTTTGCCGTCCGACTGAATGACAACAGACAGACACTCTCCTCTTGTAGCGTGTCTGCGCGTTTCTATGGCGGTCACAGTTCCGCTGACACTGGAGTGTACAGGGCTGCTGATAAATGCCGCCGCCTCGCCGATCTTCTGGCCGACCTTAACGGTATCTCCCACCTGGACAACCGGTTCCGCGGGAGCTCCCGCATGCATGGAAAGGGGAATGACCACAACTTCCGGATCCGGGAATTTCTTAAGGGGAAGATGCTCCGTAAATTCCTTGCGTTCTGAAGGATGAACGCCGCCGTAGTAACCTGCCAGTCTGTTCTCACGGGCAGCTTTCACATAGTCGTTGATCACTTTGAAGTTGATCTTCGAATAATCACGGATCTGTACCGGCTGGTTCAGGAATTCCTCAAGGCGTCCCTGTTTTTCCAGTCTCTGATAGATCTTCTCCCATGCGCAGTCTTTATTGCTGTCCACTTCGCATTTGCCGTTCTTCGCGCCGCCGCACTGTCCGTTGATCAGGCTCTTGGAACAGTCTACGATGGGACAGATGCCTCCTGTAATATTCAGATAGCACTGGGCGCAGGCGTCGCAGCTGCGCTCTGTCAGCGCCATTCCGTGATGGCCTCTGTAATTCAGCGAATTGCTGGCGGCGAATACCGGTTTCCCTGCCAGATCCGCAACCGTCTGGATACCCAGGCCGCAGGAGATCACGAACACATTCTCCGTACCCTCCGGGATCATATCCTGGAGCTTCTTCTCCGTCTGGATCTTGTTGCAGAGAAAATCCACTTTCGCGCTGCCTGTGACGGTCTTGCCCTGTTCCGCAGCAAGCTTCTCAAATTCTCCGCAGTCCGGTTCATCCACGGTTTCAAATTCCTTGAAGCACTTGTTGCAGGCAATGATAAACAGGTTGTCTTTATCGGCCAGTAAAGATGTCAGTTCATCATTACTCTTCAACTTATACTTGGTATAGTTTTCCAATTGCTCACCTTCCTTACAAATTAGTTTACAAACCTTTTCGCGACTTTAATTGTACCATAATTTATATACTTTTATATATAGTTTTTGAGAAAATATTTTATAAATTTTGCGATTTTCTCTTCTTTTTATACTCCGGACGATAATAAATCCTTTTTTCGCCCCGCTTTCTCATTGCTTTCAGATCAAAATGGTGATTTAATAAAAAAAGAGGCCTGTTCTGGCTGTAAATTTATCACGATCCGGAGGTTATGACATGAAAACTTTTTTACCATACATTCACACTGTCCAGTATTATGAAACCGACAAAATGGGAATCACCCACCACTCCAACTACATCCGCTGGATGGAGGAAGCCCGCATTGACTTTCTCGCGCAGATGGGATGGGATTATGTAAAGCTGGAATCCCTGGGTATCGTTTCCCCTGTTACCGCCGTGGAATGCAAATATATGGTCAGCACCTGTTTTTCAGAGAAGATCTCCATCCAGGTCTCCATCGCGGAATTTAAGGGCGTGCGGCTGAAACTTGCCTACACAATGAAGAATTCTGAGGGGCAGACTGTCTGCCAGGCACATTCCGAGCACTGTTTCCTGGACGCCTCCGGGAACCTGATCCGGCTGAAAAAAGAATATCCTGATTTCTATGAGGCGCTTACCGAATATGCCGGCAGCAATCCCGCATAAAACTTAAAAAGGCTTCCGCATCCATGACTGTTTGGTCACA
>CALWGI010000081.1 GCA_944380045.1 uncultured Blautia sp. | reverse complement strand
CACTTCTTTGTTACATTTCTGCTCGCAAGAAACAGCATCTTTTCAAGAGCGGTATCACTTGGAAACACACTCTTTGTCTTTGTGACTTTCCTGTATTGACGGTTCAGCCCTTCTATGATGTTTGTGGTATACATAATTCTGCGGATATCTCCGGAAAACTGGAAGAAAGAACTCACATCTTCCCAGTTGTTTTCCCAGTTACTGATCGCATAGGGATATTTCTTTCCCCATTTCTCCTTGATCGTTTCCAATTCCGAAAGAGCTGCGGATTCATTGGGCGCGTTATAGACAGCCTTGAAGTCTGCGGAAAACTTCTTCAGATCGTTATAATTCACATATTTAAAAGAATTGCGCAGCATATGGATGACACAGCGCTGGATCTGTGCCTGTGGGAAAACGGCCTGAATTGCGTCTTTAAATCCGGGGAGACCGTCTACGCAGAAGAACAGGACATCCTGCACGCCACGGTTTTTCAGGTCGTTGAGCATTCCGAGCCAGAATTTACTGGTCTCATTCGCTCCTACGGTAATACTGAGAATATCCTTGTATCCTTCCACGGTAACTCCCAGTACAATATAAGCAGCGCGGCTGAGGATCCTGCCGTCTTCCCGGACTTTGTAATGGATACAGTCCATAAAAACAAAAGGATATACAGGGTTCAGTGGACGAGACTGCCACTCTTTCACTTCCGGAAGGATTTTGTCCGTGATTTTGCTGACCATTTCGGCGGAAAGTTCAATCCCATAAAGTTCCTGGAGCTGGTCATGAATATCCCTTGTACTCATTCCGCGGGCATAGAGAGAGATTACTTTCTCCTCAATCCCGGAAATATCCCGCTGATATTTAGGGATCAGCTTTGGTTCAAACTCACCATTGCGGTCACGGGGAACATCGATCTGGAATTCCCCGTACTGGCTTTTGAGTGTTTTGGGAGAGTGGCCATTCCTCTTATTATCGCTCTTAAGATCACCCTTACAATTTTTTTCATAGCCCAGAGTTGCATCCATCTCGGCTTCCAGAAGCTCCTGCAATATATCTTTGAAGCTGTCTTTGAGAAGGGAGTAAACATCAGCCACACTGGTAATGTTGTTTTCTGTAATAATCTGTCGGATTTGGTCTTTTGCTACTGCCATAAATAAACTCCTTTTCGATAAGAATTGTCATATCTGTAATTCTTACCAAAAAGGAGCCATTTTTTACCAAAGCCACAAAGTTTTTTACACTACCTGCAGTAAATCACAGCACACTCTCATCACTCTTTAGATCAATCTATTCTTACTATCTGCGTTTTTCTTTTAATCTCAATCATTTATAAAATGTCGCTCTACACCTGTATCGGCGTGAATGAAACGTATCGCTATGTATATGATCCTGACGCGTTGGGATGAAAAGGAAAATGGTGCTAATCGGCATGAAAAATCCGGAGCTGACCGATAAGATTCAGTTCCGGATTTCTGTTATGAGAACCGTCAGATTTCTCTCGTGTATTTTTTTAGCCACTCTTTTTCCTCATCCGTTAAATATGGGGAGAGTGTTTCATAAACCCTCCTGTGGTAGCTGTTCAGTCTTCTCCGGTCAAGGTCTGTGAGCAGCGCAGGATCCACCGCGTCCAGATCAATGGGAGCAAGGGTAAGCGCTTCAAAATGAAGAAACTTTCCGTAAGCGGTGGATTCTTTTTCCCGGCAGAGCAGTTCATTTTCCAGGCGGATCCCGTGTTTCCCTGTAATATATACGCCGGGTTCGTCCGTGGTGATCATGCCCGGAGCAAGGGGAACCGGTTCTGCGCCTTCCCGCAGTTTCCAGTAGAAACTGTTGGGGCCTTCGTGGACATTGAGAAGATGTCCCACGCCGTGGCCTGTTCCATGGAGAAAATCAAGACCATGTTCCCATAAGGGCGTGCGGGCGAGGACGTCCAGATTGTGGCAGCATACGCCTTCCGGAAAGACGGCGTACATCAGATTCAGCATACAGCGAAGGACCAGAGCAAAATGTTCTTTTTCTTCCTGGGTGAGCGGTCCCAGCGCATAGGTCCTGGTGATATCGGTAGTTCCTTCCAGATAATGACCGCCGGAATCCACCAGATAGAGTCCCCGGGGTTCCAGAGGAATATCTGTTTCCGGCGTGACCGCATAGTGGACGATGGCCCCGTGAGGACCGTAACCGCTGATGGTCTCAAAGCTTAACCCCAGGTTGTTTTCCGCGGAAAGCCTGAGATGATCGAGACAGGAAGCGGCGCCGGCCTCTGTAAGATCTCCGCTCTGGACATTATTTTTCAGCCATTTCATAAAACGTGTCATGATCAGCCCGTCGCGGAGATGAGCTTTAAGAGTATTATGTATCTCCGTCTCGTTTTTTACTGCCTTCAGGTATATGGCCGGATCTTTTTTGTCGATCAGATCAAAGCCGGATTCCTTCAGAAGCGTATAGAGCCGGTAATTAACGGAAGCTTTTGAAAGAAGAATTCTGCTTTCTCTCTGCAGGATATCAGGATCCTCCGCTATCAGATAAATATCTTCATAAGGGTGCAGGATCACGCCGAGAGCCTTCAGGCTGTCCAGGGCGGGCCCTTCGATACGGCGGCTGTCTGTAAAAAGGTGGACCTGTGTTTCCCCGATCACCGCATAGGACAGAAATACCGGATTGTACGCAATATCGGAACCGCGGAGATTAAAAAGCCAGGCGATCTCGTCCAGCACTGTGATTACATGGAAATCTGCCTGATGTTTACGCATCTCTTCGCGGATTTCCTCCAGTTTGGAGAAAGCGGATTTTCCCGCATATTTTTCTTCATAGAGCCGGATTTTTTCCGCGGAAAGGGCAGGGCGGTCGGTCCATATGATCCCGGCAAGGTCGGCGTCCGGAATCAGGGCGATATTTTTCTCTTTCAGTGATTCCGCCATTTTTTCTCCCGCCACCGCAGATATGGTGCGTCCGTCTACGCCCACACGGCTTCCCTCCGGCAGAGAAGAAAGAAAGAATTCTTCAATGGAAGGGACTCCGGGCTGCTGCATTTTATAGAGATCGATACCGGTTCCGGCAAGCTGATCCTCCGCCTGGAGAAAATACCGTCCGTCTGTCCACAGTCCCGCCCTGTCAGCTGTGACTGCCAGCGTTCCGGCGGAACCGGTAAAGCCGGAAAGCCAGCTGCGGAATTTGAAATGATCGCCGGTGTATTCAGAAAGATGATAATCGGCGGTAGGGACATAGTACGCGTCCAGACCGCGCTGCTTCATGGCAGAGCGAAGCGCTTCCAGATGGCCGCGGACGATATCAGATGAAGCTGTATTGCTCTTAGTGTTATTTTTATTTACAAATGTGGATTCTGTCATTTTTTCATGCCTCCTGTATAGAAAATACCACCGGGAAAATATCTGTGTCAATATATAACGTTTCTTTTGAAATTTTAATCAGCAGTCTGTCAGAGAATTCTTGAATTTCCATAAGATTGATATTATAATCAATCTTATAAGAGAAAAATCTGTTAATGTACAGATGAAATGTAAGGAGGATTCAAAACATGATCACCTGGAATAACCTGGATAAGCTTTCTTCCTATAAGGGACTTTTTGATGTAAAAAAAGTAAACCTTCAGGAAGCCATGAGCGGAGAGAATGGTGCGGAGCGTGTGAAAAACTACAGCACCCCGATGGCAGAAGGTCTTGCTTTTAACTACGCTGCCAGACCGGTGGACGAAGGCGTACTTGAAGCGCTGAAGAAGCTGGCTGAGGAAGCGCAGCTTGCTGAGAAGTTCAAGGCCCTTTATAACGGCGAAATGATCAATACAGGAGAGAAGAGACTGGTTCTCCATCACCTGACCCGCGGACAGCTGGGAGATACAGTAGAAGCAGACGGCGTTGACAAACGTGCTTTTTATGTGGAACAGCAGAACAGGATCGCGGAGTTTGCAGGTAAAGTACACAGCGGCCAGATCACCAATGGAGCGGGTGAGAAATTTACTACAGTTGTCCAGATCGGTATCGGCGGAAGCGATCTCGGTCCCCGTGCGATGTATCTTGCTCTTGAGAACTGGGCGAAGAAAAACAACGCGTTCAAAATGGAAGCGAAATTTATCAGCAACGTGGATCCCGACGACGCGGCAGGCGTGCTGAATACCATCGACGTGGCTCATTCGATCTTTATCCTTGTTTCCAAATCAGGCACGACCCTGGAAACGCTGACAAATGAATCCTTTGTGAAAGACGCGCTGAAGAACGCGGGACTGGATCCTTCGAAACACATGATCGCCGTTACCAGCGAGACTTCGCCGCTTGCAAAGAGCGACGATTATCTGGCCGCATTCTTTATGGACGACTATATCGGCGGACGTTATTCTTCCACATCCGCAGTAGGCGGAGCTGTTCTTTCCCTGGCTTTCGGACCGGAAGTCTTCGCGCAGTTCCTGGATGGAGCGGCAGAAGAGGACAAACTGGCGGCAGAGAAGGATGTAATGGAGAATCCGGATATGCTGGACGCCCTGATCGGCGTATATGAGAGAAACGTACTGGGTTATCCCAGCACCGCGGTTCTGCCTTATTCACAGGCGCTGAGCCGTTTCCCGGCACATCTGCAGCAGCTGGATATGGAATCCAACGGTAAATCCGTGAACCGTTTCGGAGAGCCGGTGGACTATGTGACCGGACCGCTGATCTTCGGAGAACCCGGAACGAACGGACAGCACTCTTTCTATCAGCTCCTGCATCAGGGAACAGATATCGTGCCGCTTCAGTTTGTTGGATTCAGACATAATCAGATGGATACAGACGTTGTGATCCAGGGAACAACAAGCCAGCAGAAGCTCTGCGCAAACGTTGCGGCGCAGATCATGGCGTTTGCCTGCGGCAAGTCAGACGAAAACCGCAATAAGAATTTCGAGGGAGGACGTCCTTCCAGCATCATTATCGGAGATCAGCTGAATCCCCGCAGCCTGGGCGCGCTTCTGGCGCACTTCGAGAACAAGGTAATGTTCCAGGGATTCGTATGGAATCTGAACAGTTTCGACCAGGAAGGCGTTCAGCTCGGCAAGGTGCTTGCAAAACGTGTCCTTGCCCATGAGACAGACGGCGCGCTGAAGGTATACAGCGATCTTCTGAACATTTAATCCCAATCATAAGAAAGAGAGGACAAATCTATGAGTAAGTATGCAGGAACACAGACAGAGAAGAATCTGGAGGCTGCTTTTGCCGGTGAATCACAGGCGCGCAATAAGTACACTTATTTTGCTTCCAAGGCCAAAAAAGAGGGCTATGAGCAGATCGCCGCACTTTTCCTGAAGACGGCGGACAATGAGAAAGAGCATGCGAAGATGTGGTTCAAAGAACTGAACGGCATCGGCGATACCGCAGAGAACCTGCTCCACGCCGCAGAGGGTGAGAATTACGAGTGGACAGATATGTATGACGGATTTGCAAAGACCGCAGAGGAAGAGGGATTCCCGGAACTTGCGCAGAAATTCCGCCTTGTGGCTGCCATCGAGAAACATCATGAAGAGCGCTATCGCGCGCTGCTCCGCAATGTGGAGGCGGCGGAAGTGTTCGCCAGAAGCGAGGTTAAAGTTTGGGAATGCCGCAACTGCGGACACATTGTAGTCGGAACTTCCGCTCCGGAAGTTTGTCCGACCTGCAATCATCCCCAGAGCTATTTCGAGATCAACTGCGAGAATTACTAAGAATTATTAAGAATTAAATTCAGGAGTCTTCCCGGAACCTGTGTTTCGGGAAGGCTTTTTTTGAAGAGACTTTTTTTGCCGGCATGGAAAAAATCCGCCAGTTGTGCTAGAATAGATGAATATTGGACGGGAAAGGATTCCGGAAGGAATGAAATAAAAAGCATAGACAGCATGAGAAAGGAAGATTGGTAAATGCTTCAGATCAAAGAAATCCACAAGGAGTATAAGACCGGTAATCTGGTGCAGAAGGCGCTTGACGGAGTCAGCCTGAACCTTCGTGAAAATGAATTCGTGGCTATCTTAGGTCCCAGCGGATCGGGAAAAACAACGCTTCTTAATATCATCGGAGGACTGGACCGGTATGACAGCGGCGATCTGATCATTAACGGTATATCTACAAAGAAATATAAGGACCGGGACTGGGATTCCTACAGGAATCACACGATCGGTTTTGTTTTTCAGAGCTATAATCTGATCCCGCATCAGACAGTTCTTTCCAATGTGGAGCTGGCGCTGACCATCTCGGGAATTTCGAGGACGGAACGGCGGGAAAGAGCGAAGAAAGCCCTTGAGCAGGTGGGACTGGGAAATCAGCTTCACAAAAAACCAAACCAGATGTCCGGCGGTCAGATGCAGAGGGTAGCCATAGCCAGAGCCCTGGTAAATGATCCGGAGATCCTTCTGGCGGACGAACCCACGGGCGCTCTGGACAGCGATACCAGCGTGCAGGTGATGGACCTGTTGAAAGAGGTGGCAAAGGAACGTCTGGTGGTCATGGTAACGCACAATCCTGAGCTCGCCCAGCAGTACGCCACCCGCATTGTCAAACTCCGGGATGGAAAGATCCGTTCGGATTCCATGCCCTTTGAGGTGGATGAATCAGCCTTGGAGGAACCCTCCCACAGGAATATGGGAAGATCCTCCATGTCGTTTCTGACGGCGCTGTCTCTCAGTTTTAATAATCTCAGGACAAAGAAAGCCAGAACGATCCTTACTTCTTTTGCCGGTTCCATCGGCATTATCGGGATCGCCCTGATCCTGTCGCTGTCTACGGGCGTCAACGCCTACATACAGTCGGTGGAAGAAAATACTCTTTCAGAATACCCTCTGGAGATCACAAGTACCGGCGTGGATCTTACCGCCATGATGGTGGACGCGGCCAACGCGCGGGCTTCTGCGGGGGAGGGAGAAGTGGGCGTCAGCGAGATGGTCACAAATATGTTCTCCAAGATGGACTCCAACGATCTGGCGTCGCTGAAGACCTGGCTGGACAGCGGAGAGAGCGGCATGGATCCGTATGTGAATTCCATAGAATACAGCTATAATGTATCGCCGCAGATTTATCTTGAGACAGAGAACGGCATCCGCCAGGTCAATCCTGACAAATCGTTTTCTCCGCTGGGTCTGGGATCTTCTCAGAGCTCCAACAGCCTCATGTCCATGAGCATGAACACGGACATGTTTTATGAAATGCCTGCGGATTCCGGGCTTTATGAAGACCAGTATGACGTGATGGCAGGGCGCTGGCCGCAGTCCTGTGACGAATGCGTCCTGGTTCTTACCTCCAACGGGAATGTCAGCGATCTTATGCTCTATACGCTGGGCCTGAGGGACGGAGAGGAACTGGACAGAATGGTGGAGCAGTTCGCGGAGGAGGAAACCGTGGAGACCCCGGACGATATCCGCCCTTATTCCTATGACGAGATACTGGGGATCCAGTTTAAACTTGTCAGCAGCGCGGACTGCTATGAATATGACAGTGAATATAATGTCTGGACGGACAAATCCGGTGATGAGGAATATATGGAGGATCTTGTAAGCAAAGGGCGGGATCTGACTATCGTGGGGATTGTAAAGCCTGCGGAAGGAACGGATATCGCCATGCTTTCCAGCGGAATCGGATACACTCCAAAGCTTACCGATTATGTGATCGAACAGGCGGCAGACAGCCGGATCGTGAAGAATCAGCTTCAGAACAGGAACATCAATGTGTTTACCGGAAAAGAATTCGGGGAAGAGGACGAGGATGATGAATTTGATGTTTCTTCTCTGTTTACTGTAGACGGGGACGCTATGGCAAAGGCCTTTCAGATCGATGAGGACGCGTTCTCCGGGCTGGATCTTTCGGGCCTTTCCAATATGGATATCGATACCTCGGCTCTGGAAGGAGCGTTCCAGATGGACGGAGAAGATCTGGATCTGAGCAGCCTTATGGATCTGGATCTGGAGGGAATGCTGCCGGAGACAGCAAAGGCTCTGCAGCAGGAAGTCCGTGATCTGAGCCAGAGACTGGACCTGGAAATTTCCGAAGAGGAAATGGAGACAATTACCCGGGATATGATAAAAGGATTTCAGGAAAGCCTTCCGGAGGATTCCGATATAGAATGGGTGGATCCTGTACAGAGTTTTCAGGATTATCTGGCTTCGGAAGAAGCACAGCAGCTTCTGGAACAGGCGGTGAAAGATATAATCGCATCCAATATCACGGTCTCTGTTCCCACAGAGAAATTATGGGGGATCGCCGCTCAGCTTGTGACAGACTATCAGATTTACGCGGCGGAAAATAATATTGAGGAATCCAGCGTGGAAACCATTCTGGCTTATCTTCAGCTGCCGGAAGTACAGGAGAATCTCAGCGCGCAGGCAGAGGCAGTGATACGGGAAAGTATCGATATTGAGATTCAGCCGGAAGAGATAAATGAAATACTCAGCACTCTGCTGGCAGGGTTTCAGGAGTATGCTGATGAGAATATAATCCCGGATGTGGAATCTGCCGGGAAGGCGTATCTGGATTATCTGAAAACCGAAGAGGGGCAGAAGAGGCTGTATGACAATATTGCCGCTGCGGTCGATCTGGAAAAAGCAGCCGGGGAAATGTCGGTTTTCCTCCAGGACGAAGCAGAGGAAATACAAAAAGAAGTCGAGAAACAGCTCAGCGCCGGTATAGAAGAAGTGATGAGCCAGATCGGCGGAAATATATCCGGGGCCATGCAGCAGGCTGTCGGGCAGATCGGAACATCTATGGCAAACGCCATTCAGCAGGCGCTGGGGCAGATGAGCTCATCCATGGAAAATGCTTTCCGTATCGATGAGGATGCCTTTATGAATGCTATTCAGGTTAATATGGATCAGGATGAGCTTACAGAGCTTCTCACTTCCATGATGTCAGATGAGGACGCGGCTTATGAGAATAACCTCAGAAGACTGGGATACGCGGACAAAAACAGTCCGGGCGGAATCTCCATCTATCCGAAAGACTTCGAGAGTAAAGAACAGATCCTGAATATCCTGGATGAATACAATGAAGAAATGGAGGCTTCCGGCGAAGAGGAAAAAGCGATCACCTACACGGATATGGTAGGGACCCTGATGTCCTCTGTGACAGATATTGTAAACGTGATCAGTTATGTCCTGGTGGCGTTCGTAGCGATATCGCTGGTGGTTTCCTCGATTATGATCGGCGTTATCACCTATATCAGTGTTCTGGAGCGGAAGAAGGAGATCGGTATCCTGAGGGCTATCGGGGCGTCGAAGCGGAATGTCTCCCAGGTATTCAATGCGGAAACCTT
>CALWGI010000080.1 GCA_944380045.1 uncultured Blautia sp. | reverse complement strand
TAAATATATTATTTTTCTTTTTTTGATACAGGGGAGCAGAAGCTTCCCTCTTCGACGCCTGCGGTATCCATGGGATATTTTCCGTCAAAACACGCCTTGCACAGCGGGATTCCCTCTGCCATATCCTCAAGGCAGCCGATCTCCATATACCCCAGCGAATCCGCCCCGATCATATCCCTGATTTCTTCGGCAGTGCGGCCGGAAGCGATCAGCTGGTCGTTGGACGGCACGTCTGTTCCGAAGTAACAGGGGCAGAGAAAAGGCGGTGAGGATATCCTTACATGGACCTCCCTGGCTCCCGCCTCTTTCAGCATATGGATCAGATTGGCGATGGTGGTTCCTCTCACAATAGAATCGTCCACCAGCACGATCCGTTTTCCCCTTACCACAGGATCCAGAACACTGAGCTTCATATGCACGCTGGATTCTCTCTCCTTCTGCGTGGGTTTGATAAAAGTCCTGCCGATATAGCTGTTTTTATAAAAGGCGAGGCCAAAGGGAATCCCGGACGCCTCGGAGAATCCTTTCGCCGCCGGAATACCGGATTCCGGAACTCCCGTAACCAGATCCGCGTCCGCCGGGTGGGACTCTGCCAGCAGCCGTCCGCCCCGGATCCTGGCGTCATAGACATTTAAGCCGTCCAGCGTACTGTCCAGCCTTGCGAAGTAAATATATTCAAACACGCAGTGGGCGTGTTTTTTCTTTTCCAGTTCCTTATTGGATTCAATTCCGTTTCTCGACACCGTGATCATCTCGCCCGGTTCCACATCCCGGATGAACTCCGCTCCCACAGATTTCAGCGCGCAGCTTTCCGAGGCGAAGATATAGGCGTTCCCTCTTCTTCCCAGACACAGCGGCTTCAGTCCATAGGGATCCCTCACGCCGATCAGTTTCCTTGGGCTCATGATCACCAGTCCGTATGCGCCTTTCAGCTTTTTTGCCGTTTTCAGGACCGCTTCCTCCACGGACTTTGTATGCACCCTCTCCCTGGCGATATGAAAAGCGATCACCTCCGAGTCGGTTGTCGTATGAAAGATGGCTCCGTTCTGGATCAGTTCCCACTTAAGTTCCGGCGTATTGATCAGGTTTCCGTTATGCGCCAGAGCCAGCGTCCCTTTGATATAAGACAGCACAAGGGGCTGGGCGTTTTCCGCCACGGAAGCCCCCGTAGTAGAATAACGCACGTGTCCGATGGCGATATCTCCCTGCATTTTTGCCAGTGTGTCCTCATGAAACACTTCATTTACCAGTCCCAGATCTTTGTGAAAACAGATATTCCCGGCCTCCCCCTCTGTTCTGGAGACAGCTATCCCGCAGGATTCCTGCCCCCGGTGCTGCAGGGCGGTCAGTCCGTAGTAAACTGACGGAACCACATTGCCTCCGTCCATGTCATAAATTCCGAAAACGCCGCAGGCTTCCTTTAATCCGGCCATTTTGGTATCCTCCTTCTGAAGTTCTCTTCAACTTCCTGAATTCCTCATCACAATATTTCTTTTGGAATAAAAAAAGACACTCCGGGTACGGTCCGAAGCGTCTTTGCTTACTCTGTCATTATAGTGGAAGACGGATTTTTGTCAAGCCCCACGGCGGATCAGAAAATAAATTTTTTTCAAAAAGGTTATTGACAACCCGGATTTTTTGTGTATACTACAACACATAAAGCAAAGGCGCTTTGGAGAAATCCGGAGCGCCTTTTTTCATTGTAAATTTATTTCCTGGGAAAGCACTGTATCACAGAACAGAATCGAGGAGGATAATTATTATGGCACTGAATATTCCTGAAATCTACGGCAGCCTTGTCTTCAATGATAAGATCATGCGGAGCAAGCTTCCCAAAGACATGTACAAAGCCCTGAAAAAAACCATTGAGAACGGAACCCACCTGGAGCTGGACGTGGCCAATTCCGTGGCGGTCGCCATGAAAGAATGGGCCATTGAAAACGGCGCCACCCATTACACCCACTGGTTCCAGCCCATGACGAATTTCACGGCGGAGAAGCACGACAGCTTTATCTCTCCCACCGGCGACGGACAGGTCATCATGGATTTCTCCGGAAAAGAGCTGGTAAAAGGAGAACCGGACGCCTCCAGCTTCCCCTCCGGCGGACTGCGCGCCACCTTCGAGGCCAGAGGCTACACAGCCTGGGACCCCACTTCCCCGGCGTTCATTAAAGACAGGACTCTTTATATCCCCACTGCTTTCTGCTCCTACAGCGGCGAGGCTCTGGACAAAAAGACGCCTCTTCTCCGCTCCATGGATACACTGAACCGTCAGGCGGTAAAGGTACTCCATCTTCTTGGAAATAAAGAGATCCGTCACGTCACCACTACGGTGGGACCGGAACAGGAATATTTTCTTGTGGACAAAGATCTGTATAAAAAAAGAAAAGACCTGATCTTCTGCGGCCGCACCCTCATCGGGGCTCCCGCTCCCAAAGGCCAGGAGATGGAGGATCATTATTTCGGCACACTGAAGCCCCGTGTCTCCGCCTATATGCACGATCTGGACGAAGAGCTCTGGAAACTGGGCATTCCGGCCAAGACGAAACATAACGAAGTGGCGCCGGCGCAGCACGAGCTTGCTCCCGTCTTCGACACCACAAATGTGGCTGTCGACCATAATCAGCTCACCATGGAGATCATGAAAAAAGTGGCTGACAAACACAATATGGTCTGCCTCCTTAACGAAAAACCTTTTGAAGGGATCAACGGAAGCGGCAAACACAACAACTGGTCCATGATCACGGATACCGGCGTGAATCTTCTGGATCCCGGCAAAACTCCGGCGGAGAACACACAGTTCCTGGTATTCCTGGTCGCCGTCATCAAAGCAGTGGACGATTACGCGGATCTTCTCCGTATCTCCGTGGCAAGCGCCGGAAACGACCACCGGCTGGGAGCCAACGAGGCGCCGCCGGCTATTGTCTCTGTCTTCCTTGGAGACGAACTGACAGAAGTGCTGAAAGCTATCGAAAGCGACCAGTATTTCAACAGTCATGACGCAGTCCAGATGGATATCGGAGCCAAAGTGCTTCCGCATTTTATGAAAGACAACACTGACAGGAACCGTACTTCACCCTTTGCCTTTACCGGAAACAAATTCGAGTTCCGTATGCTGGGCTCCTCTTCCTCTGTGGCAAACCCGAATATCATTCTCAATACCGCCGTGGCCGAGGTACTGCGCCAGTTCGCGGAAGAACTGAAAGACGTTCCCGCGGAGCAGATGGAAAAAGCGGTCCACAACCTGCTGAAAGAGACGATCTCCGCCCACAAACGGGTGATCTTCAACGGAAACGGCTATACAGACGAATGGGTACAGGAAGCGGAAAAGAGAGGACTTTACAATCTGGTATCCACGCCTGACGCCCTGCCCCATATGATCGCGGAGAAGAATGAAAAACTCCTTACAGAACATAAGATCTTTACGAAGGCGGAACTCTATTCCCGCTATGAGATCAAACTTGAGAATTACGTCAAGACACTGCACATAGAATCCTGCACCATGGCTGAGATGATCCGAAAAGAACTGCTGCCGGCTGTATCCGCGTGCATGGAGCAGACAGCCCGCACCGCCAGCCTGAAAAAAAGCGTTGTTCCGGATATCTCTGTTTCCAGCGAGACCGCTCTCCTGAAAAAACTCACCGCTCTGGAAGACGCCATGACGGAAAAACTGGATAAACTGAATGAGGATACAAAAGACGCAGAGTCCATGACGGATCCTCTGGAAAAAGCAAAGACCTATCAGAAAACCGTACTGGCAGATATGGAAAGTCTCCGTGAATCCGCGGACGCTGCAGAAGTCCTCCTCCCGGACTCCATGCTTCCCTATCCCGCTTACGGAGAGCTGCTGTTTTCCATCTGAAATAAAATACCGGGCCGCGACAGCCGGCGGCCCGGATGAAACATAACCTGGTAAACACAGGGAATATCCCAGCTTAAGCTATTTTCATAAATTCATTATCGATTTCCTTATCCATGATTTAACAAGACCCTGGATATTCCCTGTTTTACATACACGCCTCCCCTGCGGGAGGCTTTTTTTCGGCCGTAACACCTTCCTCCGCGTTAACCCCTGTACTGACTCGTGAATATTCTACTCTGTCAGCCTGGGGAGATTCCAGTGATAATGGGCCGCCAGATAACGGATAACGATCACCACTGCCGAAGCACCCACCATTGCCTCCACGGCTCCAAAGCTCCTGTAGATGAACACGCAGGCGATAGCTCCCACAATAGAGGCGCAGGCGTAGACATGGCGCACGAAGATGTATGGCGGCACTCCCGCCATCATATCCCGGAGAAGGCCGCCGCCCACCCCGGTTATGGTCCCCAGGAACACCAGCAGGAAGGTGTGATCCATATATCCGTTGTTGATCCCGGTATTTACGCCCACAACAGTAAAGATCCCCAGGCCGATGGAGTCCATGACCAGCATGATCCTGTCGTAATTTTCTTTAAAATGTCCCTCCAGAAGCCTTCTCTTCACACTGAGGACAAGAAATACGAGACAGGAGGTTATGGTCGCCACAATGGTATAGGAAGGGTGCTGAAACATATTGGGAGGAATGATTCCCAGAACAATATCCCGGATCATTCCGCCTCCCACGGAAGTCACCACGCCCAGCACACAGACGCCGAAGATATCCATTCCTCTCCCTGCGCCCACCATCGCGCCGGAGGCGGCGAAAGCCACCGTACCGATCATCTCCATGATAAATGTCACTGTTTCCTGTATGTTCATATCAGTTTTCCGGATAATCTGAAATATGCAAAAATATCCGGCTCCTTTCATTTCTGTATTCCTCTGTAAGTATACATCTTCTGACCTGTTATGAGAAGAGAAAAAACTCTCAGTGAATCAATTTTTTCACTGAGAGTTTTTCAATGTCTCACATTTTGTCCGGCATGTAGAACACTGCGTCCCCTGACATATGTTCAGCAGAGAAATAGTCTTTTAATCCATACACAACATTGCTGATCACATATTCTCCATCGTTGATAAATACCTCTATCAAATGTTTTTCTACGATAGCCTCTATCCTGCATCCGTATTTCAGCTCAGGCGTTTCGGAATAAAGATGCGCCCCTTCTGTATTTGGAAACACTGCCGTGCGATCCGTGTATATTCTGTTGTTTTTTTTTTTTATTACAAATCCGCCGATATCGGCCGATTCTCCTTCTTCCAGAGAAAACACCGCCATATACCCTTCGTCCATATCCGTATTTACATTTTTCACTTTCTGTGAATAAGCCTTCCGGATATTAGGATGCAGATGGAAAAACGCATGGCCGTCTTTTATTTCCACTATACGCGGAGAACAGAACATTCCGATCCACTTGTCTTCTGTCACTTCAGGCATTCTCATCCAGGCAGTCATAGTTCTTCTGCCTTCTTCATCAAGTGTAGTCTGGGGAGCATAAAGATCCATTCCGTAGTCTATAAACCAGTATTCATCGGAAATTTTCAGATCCCTGTTTTCTTCATCAAACTGTGCGCGGAACCATATTGATTGATTCTTTTCTTTTTCTCCGTTATTCAGAAGTCCCATAGCTGATATAAACAGCAATCCTCCGTTTTCTGTCTCAAAATAATCCGGACATTCCCACATCCACCCATACTCAGGGCCTTTAAATGTTTTACTTACATAATCCCATTTATCAAGATCCGTGCTGTGATATATCAGGACTTCTCCGAATTCTCTGCCCACAGTACTTCCCAGGATAAGATACCATCCGTCTTTTCCTTTCCAGATTTTGGGATCTCTCGTATGGGTCCTGTCTCCTTCAGCCGGGTTGCAGAGAGGAGGAATAATCACCTTTTTCCCGTGTTCGTTATCAAACGAGAAACCATCGTCTGATGAAATCACAAGCTGTGATGATTCAAACTGATCATCAAGACACAGATGCGGGTCAGACGGATCCACTGCTTCATATCTCACGCCTGTATAGAAGAGGTACATTTTCCCGTTACTTTCCACAGCGCTTCCGGAAAAACATCCGTTCCGGTCTTCTTTTCTCGATGGATACAACGCCAGTCCTCTGTGTTCCCAGTTTACCAGATCTTTACTCACAGCATGTCCCCAGTGCATGGTCCCCCACCGGGGACCATAGGGAAAATACTGATAAAACAAATGATAATAGCCTTTATAAAAGATAAATCCATTCGGGTCGTTCACCCAGTTATCGGGTGCCTTTAAATGCAGTCTCTGTTTGTTCATTTTAATTATTCCATTTCCATAAAGTTAATTCCTGTATCTTTGTCAAAGAAATGTAATTTCGACGGTACAAACGTGAAGGAAATCCGGTCTCCGATCTGTGCGATCTCATATTTGGATACCCGTGCCACTGCCTGACAGCCTCCGAAGCTGAAATACAGATTATTCTCGTTTCCCATAACCTCTGTATCTGTGATCACAGCAGTCAGAACGTTTTCCGTATCTGCATCCGCCTTCCTGTCCGGTCCAATAACCTTGATGTCTTCCCCGCGTATTCCCAGTGTCATCATTCCCTGATGGCCTTTCAGCTTTTCTGCGGTCGCTGCGGAAAGGGTAATGTTACTGCCATCTGCAAATCTCACATTATTGCCGTTTACATCAACATCAAAAAAGTTCATCTGCGGAGAACCGATAAAGCCTGCCACAAACTGATTTACCGGATGATCATAGAGTTCCATAGGCTTTCCAACCTGCTGCACGATCCCGTCTTTCATGATCACGATCCTGTCTGCCATTGTCATGGCTTCCACCTGATCGTGAGTAACATAAACAGTAGTCGCTCCCAGTTCTCTGTGAAGTTTGCTGATTTCTGTCCTCATGCTCACGCGGAGTTTTGCGTCCAGATTTGACAGAGGTTCATCCATCAGGAACAGTTTCTGATTTTTTACAATTGCACGGCCCAGCGCAACCCTCTGGCGCTGTCCTCCGGAAAGATTTTTGGGTTTCCTGTAGCGGTATTCTTCCAGACCAAGAATATGGATCGCCCAATCCACCTTCTTTTTTATCTCTTCGGCAGGCATTTTCATGTTTTTCAGACCGTATCCGATATTTTTTTCGACAGTCATATGAGGGTAAAGAGCATAGTTCTGGAATACCATTGCGATTCCTCTGTCTCTTGGCGCTACGTCATTAACTTTTTTTCCGTCTATGTAGAGTTCCCCTCCGGTAATTTCCTCGAAGCCTGCCATCATACGGAGAGTCGTGGATTTTCCGCATCCGGACGGACCGACGAACGCGATAAATTCTTTTTCTTCAATATTCAGGTTAAAATTATCTACTGTATTCACTTTAGATCCCGGATACATTTTACACACATTTTTAAATTCTATAAAGCTCATTTTTTCATCCTTCCTTTGAACCTGTTGACGTCACACCCTCTACAATCTGTTTGGAAAACAGCGAGTAGATGATAATGACAGGAATCGTAACAAGAGTAATTACCGCAAGTGTCTGTCCCATTGTAGTATTCTCATTGGACGTAATAGAGTTCAGACCTATCTGCGCGGTCAGAAGATCGCTGGACGTAAACACCAGGGACGGCCACAGGTAGTCATTCCATACATTCAGAAATGTGAACACACTGACAGTAGCAACAACTGTTTTTGACATAGGCAGAACCATTGTGAAAAAATATTTTACCGGTCCGCAAAAATCCAGCTGGGCCGCTTCGTAAACATCGTCCGGAAGGCTTACAAACACCTGGCGGAACAGGAAAATGTTAAATGGATTCACGATCAGCGGCAGAATATAACCTACAATGGTATTCAAAAGTCCTGCTTTCGCAATGATCAGGAAATGAATTGTAATGACCGTTTCCGTTGGTACGATAAGAAGCATGATGATCACCATCAGCCACTGGTCACGGAACGGAAATTTGATTTTCGCCAGAGCATAACCGGCAAGACCGTTTACAACGATACTCAATATGATCAACACAGCCGCATAAAACAGCGTATTTCCCATATATCTTAAAAAGTTAGTATCTGTGATTATGGAAATATAATTGTCAAAAAAACCGTTGCCCGGAGCAGGCGGGATAAACGCGGCAATCGTATTCATATCTGAAGTAATCGCCGCATCCGGCTTAAATGAATTCGCCAGCATCCAGATGACCGGGAACAGAAAGAAAATGGAAAGTACCAGCAGCACCGCAACCAGAATCCAGTTAATTCGTCTTTGCTTTTTTGTGAACATGTTTTCTTCCCTCCCTGTCTTTGGTCAGCGTATTCTGAATGATCGTCAATATTACTACAAATATTGTAAATACAATAGCCATTGTAGAAGCCAGGCCCATTTCCCAGTTCACCGTACCGGTCTCATAAATATCATATACGATGGTATATGTAGAATGATCCGGACCGCCTCCGGTCATAACCATCGGCTGTACCAGCATACGGAAAGCGCCTATTGTTACAGTGATAAATACAAATATACACAAAGGCTTCAGCTCCGGAAGTGTGATGTCTTTAAATTTCTGCCAGCCGCTGGCATGGTCCATTTCCGCCGCCTCATAAAGGGCCGGGCTGATGTTCTGCAGTCCGCCCAGGAAAATGATCATCTGATAACCTACGCCCTGCCATACACTCATAATGGCAATGGACGGCAGAGCCTGTCCGGCGCTGTGGATAAACGGCTGCGTATCGATCCCGATATGCGCCAGAAGCGTATTCAGAATTCCCTCGGGGCTGTAAATCTGCATCCAGAGAGTAGATACAACAGCCAGGGACATAACCACCGGTACAAAAAAGGCCACTTTGAAATATTTTTTACAGTGCGCCGCCTTGTTGATCGCCAACGCAAGAAGAAGAGCTCCTCCGCACTGAAGCGGCACGATGATGATCACAAATTTTACCGTATTTAAAAACGACTTTACAAACAGTTCGTCTTTAAAAATATTAATATAGTTTTCCAGTCCTACAAAATGTGTAAGCTCCGGATTCAGGGCAAAATAATCGGTAAAACTGAATCCCAGAGTCAGCAGCATCGGCAGGAACAGAAAGAGAGTGAGAAGCACAAGGGCAGGACCAAAAAATGCCATACCCATGATCGAATTTTTTCTTTTCATATTTTATTCCCTCGTATATCGTTCCAGTTTTGCATTGATTCGTTCCACAGCTTTGTCCAGCTCCGCATCCGTATCCTTGCCTCCAAGAGCAACGCTTTCCAGAACCTCCTGGAAAGAAGTGCTTACCTGTGGATAAACAGGAGTCTTCGGTCTGGGATGACCGTAATTACTGAGCTGATTATATAAAGCACTATAGTTTTCATCTGTCTGGAAAACATCAATGTTCTCAAATGCCCCATATGTAGACGGAAAACTCTTTGACATTTCCCATATGCGGATTCCGCTTTCTTCCCCGCTCATCCATTTGACAAGTTCTGTAGCGCCATTAATATCCTCTGTTTCCGAAGAAGCCGCAAAGGCCCACGATCCTGTGGGAGTATAAGTTCCGCCGTCCCAGTTGTCATTCACCACATAAGGCGCAACTCCAAGATCGATATCCGGATAGCTTGTATAAAGAGTATTTACTTCCCAGGCGCCGTCGAATTTGAATGCA
>CALWGI010000079.1 GCA_944380045.1 uncultured Blautia sp. | reverse complement strand
AGACGCCCGTGTCCTCTCTACCGCTGTGGCGAAGGAAATCTACAAAAATATTTCCGGACTGAAACGGTATCCTGTGACAGCCGCGGCCGCGGAAGAGATCCTTACAGCGGGTACATACAAAAATATAATCAAAACACGCTATGTAAACGACAAACAGATCACGGACCACTACGCCATCATTCCCACGGGACAGGGACTGAACAGCCTGAATGCCCTGCCTCTGACTTCCCAGAGAGTGTACGAGGTTATTGTGCGGAGATTCCTGTGTATTTTCTATCCTCCGGCTGTGTACCAGAAAGTAAGCCTTGTCACATCCACCAGAGGAGAATCTTTTTTCTCGTCCTTTAAGGTGCTTCAGGAGGAGGGCTATCTGAAGATCGCTGCGGCTTCCTTCGCCTCCCGCAGAACACAGGAAGAAGATAAAACAGGAGACCAGGAGGAGAGCAGGGAGCTTTCCTGCAATACGTCCCTTCTGGAAGCGTTGCAGAAGCTGAAAAAGAATGATATACTTGCCATAGATTCCCTGGATATCAAAGAAGGGGAAACATCGCCGCCGAAACGGTACAATTCCGGTTCCATGATCCTTGCGATGGAGAACGCGGGACAGCTGATCGAGGACGAGGAGCTTCGTTCCCAGATCAGGGGAAGCGGGATCGGCACAAGCGCCACCCGCGCGGAGATCCTTAAGAAACTGTTTACGATCAAATACCTGTCTCTCAACAAAAAGACGCAGGTGATCACGCCCACCCTTCTGGGCGAAATGATCTTCGACGTGGTGAACTGCTCTATCCGCCAGCTCCTCAATCCGGAGCTTACGGCAAGCTGGGAAAAAGGCCTTACCTACGTCGCGCAGGGAAGCATAACCTCTCAGGAGTATATGGATAAACTGGAGCATTTTGTGAGAGTGCGTACCGACCAGGTGGAGAAAAGCAATTATCAGTATGTGCTTCGGCAGTTTTTCGACGTCGCGGCGGAGAATTATAAAAAGAAGCCGGCGGCTGCCAGACGAGGAGGAAATGAAAAATGAAAGAATTCACCATTGAAAACATGCTTGATCTGAATGAAACGATCGCAAAAGAGCTTTTTGAGGGAAAGACTTATCCCTGGGAAGTCCTTCCGGAGATCGGAACTTTCATAAAAAAACTGGGAGAATCCCTTGACCCGGAGGAATACGAGCGCCGGGGAGATGACGTATGGATCGCCAGAACCGCCAGTGTGGCGCCCACCGCATGCGTTAACGGACCTGCCATTATCGGAAAGAACGCCGAAGTCCGTCACTGCGCCTTTATCCGCGGGAACGCCATCGTAGGAGAGGGCTCCGTGGTGGGGAATTCCACAGAGCTTAAGAATGTGGTTCTTTTCAACAGCGTGCAGGTTCCTCATTACAATTATGTGGGAGACTCTGTTCTCGGTTACAAGTCTCATATGGGCGCGGGCTCTATCTGTTCCAATGTGAAATCCGATAAAAAACTGGTAGTGGTGAAGAACGGAGAAGAGAAGATTGAGACCGGTCTGAAGAAATTCGGCGCCATGCTTGGAGACCATGTGGAGGTGGGCTGCGGTTCTGTCCTGAATCCGGGAACCGTGATCGGAAGAAACACCAATATTTATCCCCTTTCACCGGTCCGGGGCTGCGTGCCTGCGGACAGCATCTATAAGAAAGCCGGAGATATCGTGAAGAAGAAATGATCCGGAGCGGCGGCGGGAAGGATCCCCGGGCCTGAGATATGAGATAACAGAAATAAGCCGTGAAGACATGCAATCAGGAAAGCGTGTCCTTCACGGCTTGTTATTTCAGAACAGCAGTCTCCGCAGGATCACAAGGATCGTGATGTGCAGAGGATAGAATGCGTAAAAGAAGTATTTGGAGAATTTCCCTCTGATGAACCCTCTCTGTCCGTTGTACATGTTAATGGAGATGAAGGCAAAGCAGGCCTTCCATTCATAATACAGCCAGCAGCTTCCCACGATCGCCTGGGAGGCTTTTTCATTTCTGAGAAGATACATGATCAAAAGGAAAACATATCCCTTCCATCCGTAATCGGCGTTCAGCTTCACAGCGACGTAGAGGAGAACCAGCAGGCACAGGATCTGTTTCCAGGGAGCGCTGCGGAAGTATTCCAGGGCGCACATGCCAAGAAATCCCAGAAACAGAGTGAAAAATACATTCTGCTTCACATAGGACCAGGTGTCTGTGAACATGAAATTCCACGGGATCTCCGAGATCAGGGCAAAGAGAAAAAGATTCCGCCCGTATCTCACCCGGTTCCGCGTGTGGAGGAAACCCTCCGTGAGAAGAAAGCAGAAGATGGGAAACGCCGCCCTTCCGATATCCCGGCAGATACGGTAGGCGCTGTATCCTCTGCCGCCGATGTAAAAAAGAGGATCAAGAGCCGGCTGCCAGATACTTAAGAGAACCGCTGCGGTATGGTCGATGAGCATGATAACCATTGCCAGGACCTTCAGAGAACTGCCGCTGAGGATCTGGAAACGGGATGGAAAAAAAGATGGCGGTAAATAACCTGTCATGTCAGCCTCCTGTATAATTCTGAAAATTCTTTTTACAGTTTACCACAGTTCTCCGGGGATTGCCAGAACTCTTTTACTGTGCTATAGTAAAGTAAAACAGCGATTGGAGGGAGAGCCTGTGGTACGCAAATGGAAGATCACTATTCCGGAGCTTTCCGGAACCGAGAAACGAAACGCATATGTATACCTTCCGGATTCCTACGAAGAAAATCCCAAGACCCGCTATCCGGTCCTGTATATGTTCGACGGACATAATGTGTTTTTTGACGAGGACGCCACATACGGAAAATGCTGGGGCATGAAAGAGTACATGGACCGTACAGAGACGCAGATGATCATTGCCGCGGTGGAGTGCAATCACAGCCCGGATCATGGAAGACTGAGGGAATACGCTCCTTTCAGTTTCCGGGACAGCCAGTGCGGAAGCATAACGGGAATGGGCCATGTCACCATGGAATGGCTGGTACATACCTTCAAACCTTTTATTGACCGGGAATACCGCACGCTTCCGGACCGGAAGAACACGTATATTGCCGGCAGCTCCATGGGCGGACTGATGAGCATTTACGCGGTGACGCAGTACAATCATATTTTCCGCGGAGCGGCGGCTCTGTCCCCCTCTGTGTGGACGGCTCCCGTGAAGCTGGAGCAGATGATCCGCAGAGTGAAGATCCGCCCGGATACGGTGGTATATATGGATTACGGCGCAAAAGAAATGGAACAGCGTCCGGATGTGCGGAAACATATCGAGATGACCGCGGCGGTGCTCCTTCAGAAAAAAGTCCTTCTCACCGGACGGATCATTCCCGGCGGCACGCACTGCGAGGCAAGCTGGGAGCGGCAGATCCCGTTTTTCATGAATACGCTGCTGTACGAACCGTGACTGTATGTTCCGCGGGCGGTATTTCCGCAAAGAGAGACAGACGGAATATTTTCTTCCCTGGCTTCTCAGCAATGAGTGACGGGAAAACAGGAGGGAGCTTATGAAGAATTTTGTGTTTATTTCACCGAATTTTCCTGCGAATTACTGGCTGTTCTGCAGGGCGCTGAAGAAGAACGGCCTTAACGTGCTGGGAATCGGGGATCAGCCCTATGAAGAACTGACGGAGGATCTGAAAAACAGTCTCAACGAATACTATAAAGTCAGCAACCTGGAAAACGACGAGGAAGTTTACAGAGCGGTCGCTTTTCTGATCTTCAAACACGGGAAGATCGACTGGCTGGAATCCAATAATGAATACTGGCTGGAAAGAGACGCGAGGCTTCGCACGGCTTTTCACATCACCAGCGGATTTCAGGAGGAGGATATTCCCAGGATAAAATATAAATCCCGAATGAAAGAGTATTACAACAGGATCGGGATTCCCACCGCCCGGTACTGCATGGCGGAAACAGAAGAAAAATGCCTGGAGTTTATCAGGAATGTGGGATGGCCGGTTGTGGTCAAACCGGATAACGGAGTAGGCGCCAGCCATACTTACCGTCTGGAAAACGAAGGGCAGCTTGCGGATTTTTTCCGGACAAAGGAACCGGACATTCCATACATCATGGAAGAATATGTCTGCGCGGAAGTGAATTCCTACGACGCGGTGATCGATTCCCGCGGGGAGCCTCTGTTTGAAACCGGCAACGTGACTCCGGTTTCGATCATGGATATCGTGAACAATGAAGATAATTCCATATTTTATATCCTGAAGAACCTTCCCGGCGATACCCGTCAGGCGGGAAGGGCGACGGTGAAAAGTTTCGGGGTCAGAAGCCGGTTCGTCCACTTTGAGTTTTTCAGACTCCTGAAAGATCAGGAGGGACTGGGAAGAAAGGGAGACCTTGTCGGCCTGGAGGTGAATATGCGCCCCTGCGGCGGTTTCACTCCGGATATGATGGATTTTGCCGGGACCACGGACGTTTATAAGATATGGGCGGATATGATAGCTTATGACAGAACGGACATACACCCGGGAGAACGGAAATACTGCGCTTTTGCCGGACGGAGGGACAATAAGGATTTTGTGATGAGCCATGAGGACATCATGAAAAAATACGGAGACAGGATCAAAATGTCGGACCGGCTTCCGGAAGTTCTTGCCGCTGCTATGGGAAACCAAATCTATATCGGAGTGTTTGGCGCCAAAAAAGAAATGGATGAATTTTACAAAGATGTTCTGAAATGTCAGACCTGACAAGAAAAGAGTTTATTTTTTTACAAATTTTGACTGGACGAATGAGGCTTTTTATGAGAAAATATTCTCAGGTTGTTAGGTGATTCTATAACAACATATAGTAAATCTACACTTGAAAGGAGTTTTACAATGATTTATTCACGCGAAGTAGAAGAAATGTGTCCAGTGGCACAGGGCGTTCATCATGGCGCTGCTCCAATCCCGGAAGAAGCGAAGTGGGTACAGGCTAAGGAAGTTAAGGATATTTCCGCTCTGACACACGGCGTAGGCTGGTGCGCACCGCAGCAGGGTGCCTGCAAGCTGACCCTGAACGTTAAAGAAGGTATCATCCAGGAAGCACTTGTTGAGACGATCGGATGTTCCGGTATGACTCATTCCGCAGCTATGGCTTCTGAGATCCTTCCGGGCCTTACTGTTATGGAAGCACTGAACACAGACCTTGTCTGTGATGCGATTAATACAGCTATGAGAGAACTGTTCCTGCAGATTGTTTACGGCCGTTCCCAGTCCGCATTCTCCGAGGACGGACTTCCGGTAGGCGCAGGCCTGGAAGACCTTGGTAAGGGTCTCCGCTCTCAGGTTGGTACCATGTACGGAACTCTGAAGAAAGGTCCCCGTTATCTGGAGATGGCAGAAGGCTATGTAACCGGTATCGCACTGGATGAGGACAATGAGATCATCGGATATCAGTTCGTAAGCCTTGGCAAAATGACTGATTTCATCAAAAAAGGCGATGACCCCAATACTGCATGGGAGAAGGCAAAAGGTCAGTACGGCCGTGTTGACGATGCAGTGAAGATCATCGACCCGAGAAAAGAATAATCGATTCAGTTATTATAAGATGATAAATCAGGAGGATAAGTAAATGGCTTTATTTGAATCATATGAGAGACGAATTGACAAGATCAATTCTGTTTTAAACAGCTACGGAATCGCTTCTCTGGAAGAGGCAGAGAAGATCACCAAAGATGCAGGCCTTAATGTTTACGATCAGATCAAAGGCATCCAGCCGATCTGCTTCGAGAACGCATGCTGGGCGTACATCACAGGCGCAGCCATCGCTATCAAGAAGGGCTGCAAGAGAGCAGCGGACGCAGCTGCAGCTATCGGCGAAGGTCTTCAGGCTTTCTGTATTCCGGGATCCGTTGCTGATACCCGTAAAGTAGGCCTTGGACACGGAAACCTGGGCAAGATGCTTCTGGAAGAAGAGACAGAGTGCTTCTGCTTCCTGGCAGGACATGAGTCCTTTGCAGCGGCAGAGGGCGCTATCGGTATCGCTGAGAAGGCGAACAAGGTTCGTCAGAAACCGCTCCGCGTTATCCTGAACGGACTTGGCAAAGACGCCGCACAGATCATTTCCCGTATCAACGGATTTACATATGTTGAGACAGAGTACGATCCCTACACCAACGAAGTAAAAGAAGTATTCCGCAAGGCATACTCCGAAGGACTCCGCGCGAAGGTTAACTGCTACGGCGCGAACAGCGTTCAGGAAGGCGTTGCCATCATGTGGAAAGAGGGCGTTGACGTTTCCATCACCGGTAACTCCACCAACCCCACACGTTTCCAGCATCCCGTTGCAGGTACCTACAAGAAGGAATGCAATGAGAAAGGCAAGAAATACTTCTCCGTTGCTTCCGGCGGCGGTACAGGACGTACCCTTCATCCGGACAACATGGCAGCTGGTCCCGCTTCCTACGGTATGACCGATACACTTGGACGTATGCATTCTGACGCTCAGTTTGCAGGATCCTCCTCCGTACCGGCTCACGTAGAGATGATGGGTCTCATCGGCGCAGGAAACAACCCCATGGTTGGTATGACCGTGGCAGTTGCCGTTAGCATTGAGGAGGCAGCCAAGGCTGGCAAGTTCTGATCGAAAGCAACTTAGCGAAGGCAAGCCTCCAGGCGAAGTCTGAACATCTGATTTAGTAAAATCAAAGGCTTCTGTTGATGTAAAAAGTCAGCAGGAGCCTTAAATTTTGCCACGTAATACACAGGTAATACACACGAGGTAATGAGGACAGGTTGGAGCCTTGTCAGATACGTTGCCGGAACATTCGGGACATTTTATGAGTGCCATACGTTAAGAAGAATATGTAATGATTAGATTTGATAGCTTTTGGAATGTTCATTTTAGCATTGCTGACATTCGTATTTACGTTCTGTCGATAATGTTTTAAAGCATAGAAAAACCACCCCGGAACTTTGGCGAGTAATGAGGTGGTATTTCTATTATCCTAATCATGAGGTCAACCCCTTGTGGGCGGTTGCTCCTTTTTTCACCTATAATATATCATATCTGGCAGCAGGATTCAAGAGCCGTTACAACACAAAATCCGACAGATACGGTTATTCTGTAACGGTTATTACTTAAATCATCTTGCTTTTTTGTTTCCAGACTGTGGCAGATCCATGTTTTCGGTGAGGGGAACACCAGAACGACGGCGGTATTCTTCATCAAGTATCTGCGCACGTTAGGCTTTGATGTGACAAACGATATTTTTGCTGAGAATGCCTGGTATTTTCGTAATTCGCTGGTCAGGGCAAATTACAATGACCTGAAGAACGGCATTCACGAAACGACGGAGTACCTCGAAGTTTTCCTTCGTAATCTCCTGCTGAATGAGAATCATCCGCTTCATAATCGGACATTGCATATCACCGGCACCTTTATGGAAACGAAAAAACCGGACATTGACAATCTAAAACCGGACATTGACGATCTAAAACCGGACATTGAAGTTGTTTTTCAACCGAAAACTGTAAGTCATATTTTGAAGTTGCGTGAGGCATTTCCGGGGCAGACAATCTTTGGGCGGTCAGACGTAATGAAGGTGATTGAAAGATCTGTGCAGGTTGCCTTTAATTACAAAGGGCTTCCGAATTCATCGGAAGCCCTTTGTCAGTTAATGACCGGATACATTTTTTATAATCTGCCCGAATGATTTTGCCCTCTCGATCATATATGAGGAGGGTTCGTCAAAACTACAGTTGCCAAATACGGCAGTTACTTCTTCTGGAGTCCATACATCTCCAACTTCCGCGCACATTTCGATGAATACGTTGATTTCTTTGCTGTTCATAAGATGTTCTCCTTTCCTGGTTGTATAAGTGATATTTATAATATCTTTCCATGTAAGAAAGTCAATATGTGATGTTGACGAAAATAAGAGGAAGCGAAAACAGGAAGAAGGGGTGACGGAAAGGTGTTTCAGAGGTATAATAAAAAGGCTGAAAACCAGAGATGAATCGGAGGTCGGTAGAAATGAACGGCATTACAATAAGATCAGCGGCGCCGAAGGATGCGGCGAAGCTGCTGGAGATATACGCGCCTTATGTAACGGATACCGCTGTTACCTATGAATATACAGTTCCTACCCCGGAAGAATTTGCTTCCAGGATCAGCCATACGCTGGAGAGATATCCGTATCTCGTAGCCGAAGAGGACGGCGAGATCCTCGGATACGCCTATGCGGGGGCGTTCCATCCCAGAGCGGCCTATGTCTGGGATGTGGAAATGTCGATCTATATCAAAAAAGATCATAAACATTCCGGGATCGGAAGGGCGCTCTATGAAGCTCTGGAGAATATCCTGGCCCGGCAGAATATTCTGAATGTATACGCCTGTATCGCCTGTCCGGAAAAAGAAGACGAATATCTGACAATGGACAGCATCCGGTTCCATGAACATATGGGCTACCGGATCGCGGCTGAATTCAGGGAATGCGCTTATAAATTCGGCCGCTGGTATGGAATGGTCTGGATGGAAAAAAGAATCGGCGGAAGGGTGGAGAAACCGGCGGAAGTGAAAACCTTCGCGGAAGTGAGGAAACTGTTGGATCTGTGACAGAAAAAGAGGCAGTACTTTCTTAAAAAAGAAAGTGCAGCCTCTTTTTTTGAGAGCGTATATGTCCTGTCCGGAAGATCATCTGCCGGAACGGAGCTTCTTCCTGAAGTCATGGTATTTGGCTGTCAGATGTTCTTTCATGCTTATCTTCTCCAGAGAGAGACTGGTTTTGCAGTACCGCAGGATCAACCGCTCGTCCTCCAATACGATCTTTTTTTCGCCTGCCGGAAGGGGAAAACTTTTTTCCACAGCCAGATTGCGGAACAGGATTGGATGAGAATCACATGTCATGCAAAACTCGACTTTAGTACGGCCGGTCAGCGCCTTTCGCGGTATCACGGCCTGGAAATCGACGAACTGGGCCAGTAGTTTACCCATAAAGCGGAAAGTTCTCTCCGGGTTGGGTTCAAAAGCGCAGGGGATTCTGGCAGAACCGTTCTTGGAAGACAACCGCAGGTATATTTCAGAGGGATAAGGAAACTTACTGTTAAGTTTCGCAGATCCGAGAACTTCGATCTTACCGCCCCGAACGTTCAGTTCTCTGAGCTTGAGCATGTAGGAGGAGACCGGGTGGGTGACGGTCACGCCGTAGCGCATCCAGCCATCCTCATTGCCGTATTCGTATTCCGGCGCAGAGGCGTCGTTCTTCATACCGATAATATAATCTTTCTGTTCTTTGGAAAGGTTCTTCTGCTCCAGAATGATCTGGTTGCCGATATATGACAGAGATTTTTTCAGCAGTTCCATAAATTCCTTCTGTTCATCTTCAGAGAGCACTCCCTCCGGAAGCTCTTCCATGCGGAACCGGCTCTGGAGATCGTACATCATCGTGAACTGCACGAATTTGGGAACGTAACCGAAGCGGTCCATAGCGGCTTTTGCCGACCAGAGGATATAATCTTTAAGACAGTCCAGATACCATTCTCTGTGAAGTTTGGAACCGTTGACGGCGGAATTCATGGTGTTTCGGAACCGGTAATAATAGCGCCCTTCAGGGACGATACCG
>CALWGI010000078.1 GCA_944380045.1 uncultured Blautia sp. | reverse complement strand
ATCAACGCCAGCGGACGCCTGGATACGGCGGCCCGTTCCCTGAAGCTGCTGTGCGAGACGGACAGTGACAGCGCGGCGAAAGACGCAGGAGATCTTCTCGCCCTCAACCAGAGCCGCAAAGCCCTGACGGAGCAGGGAAAAGAAGAGGCGGAACGTCTGGTGGAAGGTACAGATCTCAAAAACGACAGGGTACTGGTTATATTTCTTCCGGACTGTCACGAAAGTCTCGCCGGGATCATTGCGGGAAGGATCCGGGAAAAGTACTATAAGCCTGCATTTGTCCTTACAAGAGGCAGCGGGAGAGTCAAGGGCAGCGGCCGCTCCATCGAGACATATTCCATGTATGACGAGCTTGTAAAATGCGGCGATCTTCTGGAACAGTTCGGAGGCCATCCCATGGCGGCGGGACTTTCCCTGAAAGAGGAAAACGTGGAAGCGTTCCGGCGCCGGATCAACGAATGCTGCACCCTGACAGAAGAAATGCTGACTCCGAAAGTCACCATAGACGTTCCCATGCCGGTATCCTATATTTCCAGGAAACTGATCGAAGAACTGTCTCTTCTCGAACCTTTCGGAAAAGGCAATACGAAACCGCTTTTCGCCCAGAAAGGACTGAGAGTTTTAAATCTCAGAATTCTTGGCAAGAATCATAATGTGGCGAAAATGACCCTTATGGATCCGGAAGGGACCGCTGTGGAAGCCGTGTATTTCGGACAGGCGGAAGAGTTTGCCGGCTATGTCTCCGGACATGAGACAGTTTCGGTTACGTACTATCCGGAGATCAACGTATATCAGGGAAGGGAAACTCTTCAGATTGTGATCCGGAATTACTGCTGACCGTGAAAAAGGGCGGTTTTTAGCATACCATGACGGGTTTTGCATTGATTCCGGGGCCGAAAAGTGCTATACTTATTAAGATTTCATGTATATTGGAACCCGTGTCAGCGGGCCTTGAAGTATATCAATGCGGAGGTACGGAACAATGAAGAAGCTAGAAGAATATGTGAGGAGTATTCCGGATTTTCCGGAACCGGGAGTGATTTTCCGTGATGTTACCAGCATCCTGCAGGACGCCGACGGACTGAATCTTGCCATAGATTCCATGCAGTCGTATCTGAAGGGTATGGATCTGGACGTCATCGTGGGGCTGGAATCCAGAGGATTTATGTTTGGAGTTCCCCTTGCCTATAATCTTCACAAGGCTTTCGTGCCTGTGCGCAAGAAAGGGAAGCTTCCCTGTGAGACGATCTCTCAGACATACGATCTGGAATATGGAAGCGAGGAGATCGAGATCCATAAGGACGCGATCAAACCGGGACAGAAAGTCGCGGTTGTGGACGACCTGATCGCTACAGGCGGCACAGTCGAGGCGGCGGTGAAGCTGATCGAGAGACTGGGCGGAGAGGTTGTGAAGATCGTTTTTCTTATGGAACTTGAGGGTCTGAACGGACGTGAGAAGCTCGAGGGATATAACGTGGATTCCGTGATCCGTTATGAGGGAAAATAACTGTGACCAGATGATGTGATATCAGGCAGGTGGGAGATAATGGAAGAGACGAGGAAAGATGTACAAGTGGAAAGCAGCCCCGTACAGGAGGAGCAGGAAAAGCTGAAATCTGTACAGCGGGCGGACGCAGCGGTGAAGTCCATGAGCGATTTCACCAGTCCGGAAGATCTGTATCAGGAACTGATCTCCAGTGTGAGAAAATATCATCCATCCGCAGACATTTCCATGATACAGAAGGCCTATGAGGTGGCCAGGGAAGCGCATAAGGATCAGAAGAGAAAATCCGGAGAACCCTATATCATTCATCCCCTTTGCGTCGCTATCATCCTGGCGGATCTGGAACTTGACAAAGAGACCATTGTTGCAGGGCTTCTCCATGACGCTGTGGAGGACACCTGGATGACCTATGAGGAAGTGGAGAAGGAATTCGGTTCCGAGGTAGCCCTTCTTGTGGACGGGGTAACCAAGCTGGGACAGCTGAACTATTCCAAGGACAAGGTGGAGCTGCAGGCGGAGAATCTGCGGAAGATGTTCCTCGCCATGGCGAAGGACATCCGCGTGATCCTGATCAAGCTGGCGGACCGGCTGCACAACATGAGAACGCTCCAGTATATGAAGCCGGAAAAACAGCTGGAGAAGGCAAGGGAGACCATGGATATCTATGCCCCGATCGCCATGCGTCTCGGTATTTCAAAGATCAAGGTGGAGCTGGATGATCTGTCTCTGAAATATCTGAAACCGGAAGTGTACTATGATCTGGTTGACAAGATCGCCCTCCGCAAAAGCGAAAGAGAAGAATTCGTCAACAGTATCGTCCGTCAGGTAAAGCAGCACATGGACGACGCCGGGATCAAATCCCAGGTGGACGGAAGGATCAAGCATTTTTTCAGCATATACAAAAAGATGGTCAATCAGGACAAGACCATCGATCAGATCTACGACCTTTTTGCCGTGCGTATCCTTGTGGACACGGTGAAAGACTGCTACGGCGCCCTGGGCGTCATCCACGAGATGTACAAGCCCATCCCGGGCAGGTTCAAGGATTATATCGCCATGCCGAAGCCCAATATGTATCAGTCTCTTCACACGACGCTGATCGGGCCCAACGGACAGCCTTTTGAGATCCAGATCCGTACTTACGAGATGCATAAGACGGCGGAATACGGTATCGCCGCCCACTGGAAATATAAGGAGTCTTCCGACGGCAAGGTGCCGGTGGGAAAACAGGAGGAAGAGAAGCTCAACTGGCTGCGCCAGATCCTGGAGTGGCAGAGAGACATGTCTGACAACAGGGAGTTTATGAGCCTCCTGAAGAATGACCTGAATCTGTTTGCGGACAATGTATACTGTTTTACCCCTCAGGGCGATGTGAAAACTCTTCCCACAGGTTCCACACCCATAGATTTTGCCTATTCGGTACACAGCGCGGTGGGAAACAGAATGGTTGGCGCCCGTGTAAACGGAAAACTGGTGCCTATTGAATACGAGATCCAGAACGGAGACCGTATTGAGATCATTACGTCCCAGAATTCCCAGGGTCCCAGCCGCGACTGGCTGAAACTGGTGAAGAGCACACAGGCGAAAAATAAGATCAACCAGTGGTTCAAAAAAGAACTGAAAGAAGACAATATTCTCAAAGGCAAGGAGATGCTTGCCCAGTATGCGAAAACCAAAGGATACAAGATCGGGAATTATCTGAAGAACCAGTATCTGGAGGCGGTAATGCATAAATACGGCTTCCGCGACTGGGATTCCGTCCTGGCGGCCATCGGACACGGCGGTCTTAAGGAAGGCCAGGTTTTCAATAAACTTCTGGAGGCCTATGAGAAGGAAAACAAAAAGAAGATCACTGACGAGGAAGTGCTGGAGGCTGCGGCGGAAGCTCAGGAGAAGCTTCATATCGCCAAATCCAAAGGCGGCATCGTGGTCAGAGGGATCCATGATGTGGCGGTGCGTTTTTCCAAGTGCTGCAGTCCGATCCCGGGCGATGAGATCGTAGGCTTCGTCACCAGAGGACGGGGGATCACCATCCACCGTACCGACTGCGTCAACGTCCTGAATATGTCGGAAGCGGACAGGACCAGGCTGATCGAGGCGGAATGGCAGGAGACTGACAGCCGCGCCGCGGAGAAGTATACGGCAGAGCTTCAGATCTACGCGAATAACCGTACAGGACTTCTTGTTGATCTTGCGAAAATATTTACGGAACGGAAGATCGACCTTAAGAATATCAACAGCCGTATCAGCAAGCAGGATAAGGCGACGATCTCCGTAAGCTTTGAGGTGGGCAGCAAAGAGGAACTTGCTTCCCTTGTAGAGAAGATCCGCCAGGTGGAAAGCGTTCAGGATGTGGAGCGTACCACCGGCTGATCCGGAACAGAAAGGAACGGATATGAATAATCTGGAATTACAGAAATGCACCCTCGGTCCGGTGATGACCAACTGCTATTTCCTGAAGAACAGGGAGACGGGAGAGATGCTGATCGTGGATCCGGGAGACAGTCCGGAAACTGTCATCGCCAAAGTGCGGGAAATGCAGGGAACGCCTGTGGGCATTCTTCTGACTCACGGACATTTCGACCATATACTCGCTGTAGAAGAGGTAAAGAAGGAATTCGGCGTTTCCGTCTATGCGTGGGAAAAAGAAGCTCCCACCCTGGAAAAACCCATGGCGAACCTTTCCGCATATCAGGGCAGAGCCTGTTCCCTGAAGGCGGATGTAGAGCTTTCGGATCTCCAGGAGTCTGAAGCGGCCGGATTCACTGTTAAGATGATCGGGACGCCGGGACATACGGAGGGGAGCTGCTGCTATTATCTGAAGGATGAGGGCGTGCTTTTCAGCGGCGATACACTGTTCCACGGATCAGTGGGACGGACGGATTTCCCGGGAGGGAGCACCGCGGAGATCGTGCGGAGCCTTCACAGGCTTCTGGATATGCTTCCCGAGGAGACAGAGGTTTATCCGGGGCATGACAGTTCCACTACCATCGGATACGAAAAGAGGTATAATCCCTTTGTTTAAAATCAGTATTTTATTTCTGGACAGAGAATTTGAACATGATATTTATGAACTGATCCGTGCTTTTTATCCGGAAAGCGAGATCAACGTCTCTTATACGCGCGAAGAACAGGACGCTGTAAGCGGAGATCTCCGTTTCCGGGTAGAAAAACAGGATCAGAACTGTCTGATCCATTACGACAGTGAAGAGCGCAGAGGTGTGATCAGCGCGGAATTCATACAGGGGCAGTCTTCGGATGCCCTTCTTTGCTGTAAGGATCCCCATGAGATACGAAAAGAAAATAAAGACAAGATAAAGTATGCCCTCTATCAGCTTCTGGTGAAACTTACAGGAAGAACGCTTCCCTGGGGAAACCTTACCGGGATCCGGCCGGCCAAGCTGGCGATGGGTATGATCGAATCGGGAATGAAGAATACCGAAGCGGCGAAAGAAATGCGGGAACGCTATCTGGTCAGCCCGCAGAAGACGGCCCTTGCCATTACCATAGCCAACAGGGAGAGGGAGATCCTGAAAGATATCGATTATGAAAACGGGTACAGCCTTTATGTGGGGATTCCCTTCTGTCCCAGCATCTGCCTGTACTGTTCTTTCAGCTCTTATCCGCTGAAGCAGTGGCAAGACCGTGTGGATCTGTATCTGGACGCCCTTGTAAAGGAAATTCAGGCGGTTTCCCGGATGATGAAAGCAAAGGGCCGCGTTCTTGATACCATCTATATCGGCGGCGGAACTCCAACCACACTGGAGCCGGAGCAGCTGAAACGCCTTTTTGACGCGCTGGAGGACTCCTTCGGTTTTGACGGACTTGCGGAGTTTACAGTGGAGGCGGGGCGTCCGGACAGCATTACGGCGGAAAAACTTGCGATGATCCGGAATTATCCCGTGACCAGGATCTCTGTGAATCCCCAGACCATGAACCAGGAGACTCTGGATATCATCGGCAGACGGCATACTGTCCAGGAGACCAGACAGGCCTTCCTTCTGGCGAGAGAGCAGGGATTCGATAATATCAATATGGACCTGATCGTCGGCCTTCCGGGAGAAGATATCTCCATGGTGGAAAACACTCTGAGAGAGATCCGGGAGCTTGCGCCGGACAGCATGACAGTTCATTCCCTTGCGGTGAAACGCGCCGCCAGGCTGAATATTTTCAAAGACCGGTATCAGGAGATGACTTTTGAAAACAACCAGCAGATCATGGATCTCACCATGAAGACTGCATATGAAATGGGAATGGGACCCTATTATCTGTACCGCCAGAAAAACATGAAGGGAAATTTTGAAAATGTAGGCTATGCAAAGGTTGACAAAGCCGGCATTTACAATATACTAATTATGGAGGAAAAACAGCCCATCATCGCGGTGGGCGCCGGCGGTTCCTCCAAGCTGGTCCATGACCGGGGAAAACGGATAGAGCGTGTGGAAAACGTAAAAGACGTATGGAACTACATTACCCGTATTGACGAGATGATCGAACGAAAGAGAGCAGGTATAGAAGCCTGGCTGTAAGAGATGGGGAGGTGTACACCTTGGGAGCGGCACGCATAGATGCGGTAAGAGCGACGGAGAGGATCCTGGAATTCGACCTTTCTGTTGAACTGAATCACGGAATTGTTGTGAGCAACCTGGCGTATGCAGTGGCTTCAGAGATGGGACTGGAAGAAAGTGTCTGTTATGAGCTGGCAATCGCCGGAATGCTTCATGATATCGGGAAGCTGAAGCTTACCGGATATATCGACGGGAGAGAGCAGGATCCTCTTCTGATCGAGGAACTGAAATATGTGCGCATGCATTCCACTCTGGGATACGAGGAACTGAAAGGACAGGGGTATTCGGATTTTGTCCTGGAAAGTATCCTTTATCATCACGAGAATTATGACGGAAGCGGCTATCCCTCAAATCTTGCCGGGGAGGAGATTCCTCTGGGAGCGAGGATACTGAGGGTGTGCGATGTGTTTGCGGCGCTCAGCTCCGACCGTCCTTACAGGAGCGCTTTTGACATACATACGGTCATGGAGCTGATGATCGACGAGATCAAGAATTTTGATATGGAAATTTTCCTCGCTTTTCAGCGGGTGATACATAATACAAGAATAGCAGGAGGTCCAAATGGCGTTAAAGAAAAAACCGGTAACCGGTATGAAGGACATTTTACCAAAGGAGATGGAAATCCGTAATTATGTGATGAACATGATCCGTGAGACATACGGGAAATTCGGCTTTTCCTCAATCGAAACACCCTGTGTGGAACACATTGAGAATCTTTCCAGCAAGCAGGGCGGAGAAAACGAGAAACTGATCTTCAAGATCCTGAAAAGAGGAGAGAAACTGAAACTTGATACCGCGAAAGAGGAAGGAGACCTTGTGGACTCCGGCCTGCGTTACGACCTGACAGTGCCTCTTTCCCGATATTATTCCAACAATGCCAACGAGCTTCCGGCTCCTTTCAAGGCATTGCAGATGGGAAACGTGTGGAGAGCGGACCGCCCCCAGAGAGGACGTTTCCGTCAGTTTATGCAGTGCGATATCGATATCCTGGGCGAGCCGACTTACCTTGCGGAGATCGAACTGGTGCTGGCTACCACAACGCTCCTTGGAAAACTGGATTTTCATAATTTCACGATCCGCATCAACGACCGGAAGATCCTGAAGGCCATGGCCCAGTACAGCGGTTTTCCGGAAGAAAGTTTCGATACTGTATTTATCATTCTGGACAAAATGGACAAGATCGGCCTGGAGGGAGTTGCGGCGGAACTTGAAAAAGAAGGATTTTCAAAGGAAAGCATCGACACCTATCTCGGACTTTTCCGCGAGGTTACAGGGGATATCCAGGGCGTACGCTATCTGAAAGAAAAACTGAAAGACGTTCTTGCTCCGGAGGTGGCGGAGGACCTGGAAACCATCATCACTTCCGTGGACGCTGTAAAGACGGCTGATTTCCGGATCGCCTTTGATCCCACCCTTGTGCGGGGAATGTCCTATTATACAGGACCGATTTTCGAGATCGCGATGGACGAGTTCGGCGGTTCTGTGGGAGGCGGTGGACGGTACGACGAGATGATCGGCAAATTTACCGGCCAGAACACCTCTGCCTGCGGTTTTTCCATCGGTTTTGAAAGGATCGTCATGCTTCTTCTGGAAAGAGGATACGAGGTTCCGGGAACCGCGGAGAAGAAAGCTTTCCTCATAGAGAAAAACATGCCGGCGGACAAACTTCTCACGATCCTGAAACAGGCTGAAGAGGAGAGAAGCCGCGGCGTACAGGTAAATCTTTCCATTATGAAGAAAAATAAGAAATTCCAGAAAGAACAGATGGCCGCGGAAGGCTATACGGAATTTGTAGAATTTTTCCGCGACAGAGTATAACAGGTATATAACGAAAAAGGAGACACAAGCAATGGCTGAAAGTATGAAGGGACTGCACAGAACCTGCCGCTGTGCGGAAGTGACAAAGGAAATGACCGGCAGCAGTATCACGCTGATGGGATGGGTGCAGAAAGCCCGCAACAAAGGCGGTATCGTATTTGTTGACCTGAGAGACCGCTCCGGGATCATGCAGCTGATCTTCGAGAACGGCAGCATCGATGAAGCCGGATTTGAAAAAGCCGGAAAGCTGAGAAGCGAATTTGTGATCGCTGTAACCGGCGTGGTAGAGAAGCGCGGAGGAGCAGTAAACGAGCATCTTGCCACTGGCGAGCTGGAGCTGCGCGTAAATTCTCTGCGGGTGCTTTCTGAATCAGAAGTGCCGCCCTTCCCCATTGAGGAGAACAGTAAGACAAAAGACGAGATCCGTCTGAAATACCGCTATCTGGATCTGAGAAGGCCGGATCTTCAGAAAAATATTATGCTGAAGAGCAAAGTGGCAATGCTTACCAGAAAATTCTTCGCGGACGAAGGATTCCTGGAGATCGAGACTCCCATGCTGGGCAAGAGTACTCCGGAAGGAGCGCGGGATTATCTGGTGCCATCCAGAATCCATCCCGGATGTTTCTACGGACTGCCCCAGTCTCCCCAGCTGTACAAGCAGCTTCTGATGTGTTCCGGTTATGACCGCTATATCCAGATCGCCCGCTGTTTCCGGGATGAGGACCTCCGTGCGGACCGTCAGCCGGAGTTCACCCAGATCGACATGGAGCTTTCTTTCGTGGATGTGGACGACGTTATTGATGTGAATGAAAGATTTCTGGCATATCTTTTCAAAGAAGTGCTGGATGTGGATGTGAAGCTTCCGATCCAGAGGATCACATGGCAGGAAGCCATGGACCGTTTCGGATCAGACAAACCGGATATGCGTTTCGGTATGGAGCTTCATGATGTAAGCGAAGTTGTGAAGGACTGCGGATTCGCCGTATTTAAAGGCGCTCTTGAGGCGGGCGGAAGCGTCCGCGGCATCAACGCCGAGGGACAGGGTTCCATGCCCCGCAAGAAGATCGACAAGCTGGTGGAGTTCGCGAAAGGATACGGCGCGAAAGGCCTCGCCTATATCGCCATTGCGGAGGACGGAACTAGGAAATCCTCTTTCGCGAAATTCATGACCGACGAAGAAATGGACGGACTTGTAAGCGCGATGGACGGAAAGCCGGGAGACCTGCTTCTCTTTGCCGCCGACCGCAACAAAGTTGTTTATGATGTTCTCGGCGCGCTCCGTGTGGAGCTGGCAAAACAGATGGAACTTCTGGACAAGAACGAATACCGTTTCGTGTGGGTGACGGAATTCCCGCTTCTGGAGTGGAATGAGGAAGAGAACAGATTTACAGCCATGCACCATCCCTTCACCATGATGATGGACGAGGATATCCCTCTTCTGGATACAGATCCCGGCAAAGTACGGGCGAAAGCCTACGATATCGTACTGAACGGAAATGAGATCGGAGGCGGAAGCGTCAGGATCCACCAGAACGATATCCAGGAGAAGATGTTCGAGATGCTGGGCTTCACAAAAGAAGCCGCTTACGAACAGTTCGGTTTCCTTCTGAACGCATTCAAATACGGCGTTCCCCCTCACGCGGGACTTGCCTACGGACTTGACCGTCTGGTGATGCTTATGGCAAAAGTGGACAGCATCCGCGACGTGATCGCGTTCCCCAAGGTGAAAGACGCATCCTGTCTGATGACAGAATCTCCCA
>CALWGI010000077.1 GCA_944380045.1 uncultured Blautia sp. | reverse complement strand
GGCACATATCCGTACATCCCGTGATATTGCGTATATCCCCAGAGGCGCTTATCCTTCTCGTCCTCCACTTCCCCTTCTATGCGAAGAGCTGTTCCGTTCGGGATCAGACTGTCGTTCAGTTTCGTTGAATCCAGGTCGGGATCGGAATAAATATCCACGCCTCCCGCCTTTGATTCCACGATCATATAATAATCTGTCCGGTAGTCAGGTTCCGTTCCTTTCTGTACGTCTGCCGACGCCGGTATCGCACACAATAATATGTATACAGCCAGAAGGACCACCGCTGTAATGCCCGCCTTTTTTCTCCCGTAAAATCTTTTCATAACTCTTCATTCCCCTTATCTTAAAGGTCCGCCCGCACACAGCTGACTGCGGCTGCAGATTCAAAAACCATAAACTCCCTCCGGCCCCCGCCGGAATATCTTCATCATAGCACAGAAATTCTCCCCTGATAATCCCTTTTTTGACAAACTTTGCGAGAAAATACGACATTTGAACCTTACCGGGCAAATATCCGCTCATGCAGGCATGGCGGCTGCTTACCGGGCGTATCGCGCAAATAAAGAATGGCCTTCCGGCAAAGCCGGAAGACCGTTTCTATCATGGCATATTTTACAACGACTGTAATTCTTATTTGTAAAGAGGTCCGTAATTCTTGCATGCGCGGAAGTCTGCGCCCTCTTTGTCCATTCCGAATGCGTTCCATGCAGCCGGACGGAAGATCTTCTCTTCCGGAACGTTGTGCATGCAAACCGGAATTCTCAGCATGGAGCACATGGTGATCAGGTCTGCGCCGATGTGTCCGTAGGAGATTGCTCCGTGGTTAGCGCCCCAGTTGTTCATTACGCTGTAAGCGTCTTTGAACGCGCCTTCTTTGCCGTCGCATCTTGGTGTGAACCATGTGCAGGGCCATGTATAGTCAGTACGTTTCCAGAGTGTATCGGATACGTCTGCCGGAAGACCTACTGTCCATCCTTCAGCGATCTGAAGAACCGGTCCAAGACCTTTTACAAGATTCAGACGGATCATGGTAGCAGGCATCTGAGCCTTTGTCTCGAATCTGGAGGAGAATCCGCCGCCACGGAAGTATCCGTTGTCAGCTGCGTTCCAGGTGGTTGCAGCCATAATAGCTTTCTGATCTTCCTCAGTTACGTTCCACCATTCTTTCATAACAGCGTTTCCGTTCTCATCTTTTGCCTCTCCGTTGGCATCCAGGCAGCATGCGCCGGAGTTGATCAGATGGATGAAACCGCCGTTTTCTTTTGCAACGCCTTCAAGGTCATATCCTGTCACTCTCTTAACAGCGTCCGGGCTCCAGTATGTACGAACATCTGCGAACATCTGCGCGCGGTTGGTAAGGAGTTTCATGAACATCATTCCGAGACCGTTCAGTACGTCGTTCTCTGTTGCCAGGATGTAGGGCTCTCTTGCGCCTTCCCAGTCAAAGGAAGTATTCAGCATAGCCTCTGCGAAGTCTCCGTTGGGATAGAAGTCTGTCCACTGTCTCTGACCCTGGAAACCAGCTGCCAGAGCGTTGTGTCCGATCGCTTCCTCGGAGAATTTCGGATCCAGTTTGTCGCAGCCGTTCATCAACTCTTTGATGATAACAGCCATCTTAACAACGAACTCGAACTGTTCTTCTTTCTGCTCGTCTGTCATCTGCAGTTCCGGCGGGTTCTTATCGAAGCCGATCTTGCAGGTTTCTTTCGCCCATTTCAGAGCTTTCTCGAATTCAGCGTGATCGTAGATGCCTTCTGTCATGCGGCGGATGATCTCAACCTCGTCAACAGACTCTACTCTCATTCCAAGATAGGACTCGATGAAATCCTGATCAATGATGGATCCGCCGATACCCATGGTAACGGAACCGATCTGCAGATAGGATTTGCCTCTCATGGAAGCAGCAGCAACTGCCGCGCGTCCGAATCTTAACAGTTTTTCTTTAACGTCTTCCGGAATTGTCATATCGTCAGCATCCTGAACGTCATGTCCGTAGATACCGAATGCCGGAAGTCCCTTCTGTGCATGTGTAGCCAGAACAGATGCCAGGTATACAGCGCCGGGTCTCTCTGTTGCGTTCAGGCCCCATACAGCCTTGATGGTCTGGGGATCCATATCCATGGTCTCAGAACCGTAGCACCAGCAGGGTGTAACAGTAAGGGTAATATCAACGCCTTCTTTGCGGAATTTGTCAGCGCATGCTGCAGCTTCGCCGACACGTCCGATGGTGGAGTCAGCGATAACAACTTTAACCGGCTCGCCGTTGGAGTATTTCAGATTCTCCTCGAATAATTTAGCAGCGTTCTTAGCCATATTCATGGTCTGCTCTTCCAGAGAACCTCTTACGTCCAGAGCGCCTCTACGTCCGTCGATTGTCGGTCTGATTCCGATTACAGGATAGCTTCCGATTAATCTGCTTTTTGCCATAGTTTTCATTACCTCCATTTTTTTCTGGTTTGTTACGACCGTTTATAGTTACAGTATACATTTGCCAGAACAGAATTACTTGTGTTATAATAGCAAAAAGTAGGATTATATTCACTTTTTCAGTATAATCTATAAAATTTCTATTAACTTTACGGAAGGAGGAACCAGGCCATGCATGACCTTGACCGAAACGAAGACCGTATCCGGGGAACATATGACTTTCCCTTTGAATTTCATCATATCGAACCGTCCCACCCGCGTTATGTAATGTCCTATCACTGGCATGTGGAATATGAGATCATCCGCATTCTGAAAGGTTCTCTTACCGTCACTTTAGACGAAAAAAGTTTCACTGCGTCAGCCGGAGATATCATTTTTGTACACAGCGGCATCCTTCACAGCGGGATTCCCGAGGATTGTGTCTATCAGTGCATTGTCTTTGACGGCAATACTTTTCTCAAATACAATTCTGTCTGCGCGGGTTACATGCAGAAGATCATTCATCAGGAAATTCTCATCTGGCATCATTTCACCCCGGAACAGACGGATATCTGCGAGGCTGTAAACACCGCTTTTGACGCTCTCTGGAAGAAACCGGACGGTTATGAGCTCACTGTGATTGGACAATTTTACCACTTTTTCGGTCTTGTTTTTGGTAAACATTACTATCTGGAGGGAGCGCGCCAGGCCAGACGTGACTATAAGAGAATTCTCCAGCTGAAACAGGTCCTGGAATTTATAGAGCACAACTACGCCGCTCCTATCACTCTGCAGCAGTTATCCGCCTCGGTATCCATGTCGCCGAAATATTTCTGTCGTTTTTTCTCGGAAATGACGCATCAGACACCAGTGGAGTATCTGAACCACCAGCGGATCGAGCAGGCCTGCTACCAGCTTTCCACTACGGACGATTCCATCACAGAGATCGCTTACCGGAACGGCTTTAACGATCTCAGTTATTTTATCCGCACCTTCAAAAAATATAAGGGAATCACACCCGGCAAATATAAGCGGGCATGATTCCCTGATAAAAATCCTGTTTTATTCTTCCCATACCAGGAAAGTGTTCTCTCCCGGAACAAGCTTTTCAAAGGGTCCCGGAACAGGACGCTCTCCACGCCTGTTATTAAAATAATCCTTATCAAATGTGATCGGCGTTTCGTCGGGATTCTCATAAAGAGCTTCTGTGATCCTCGGGGATCCCAGCTTCTCAGTTGAATAGATCTCCGTGGGAATTTCCAGCATCTCTTTCTCCACATACATGGAGAGATAGGTTTTTCCTTCCTTTGTCACAATGGTAATCTTTGGATCCATACCACTGATATAATTGTCTTTTTCTCTGTCAAAAGCATCCGCGCCTTTTAAATAAGCATTTCCATTGATGTACGCAGGCTGCTGCACCATATCAAACTGGTCGTGATCCCCGTTGCCAAGGGAGACAACCTTCTGGATATACTCTTCAAGAGAGGTCGGACGTCCATTGTAATCATGCGTGCCTGTAAGAGACTGTTCGGTATAAGCCGGAGCGCCTCCGAGGAAGATATTCTGATAAATACGGTCGTCTCCGCTGTACACCAGCGCGGTTCCCGCAACATCTGTGGTATGCGGGAAATGATATGGAGTAGAACGGTCAAGTACCGGTTCTCTTCTCATGGTTCCGCAGCAAAGATTATTCAGATACAAACCGCCCTGCGCGATATTGTCGAAATTATAATCCGACGCAAATATATTGTTATCAAATATGTAGGGGCCGTGGGTAACTTCTATCATAAGATCACGGTCGTTTGCATAGTAAAGATTCCTGCTCACTCTGGTTCCCTGAGCCTGCCAGTCCAGCCATGTTCCCAGCGTGCAGTTATGGATGTTATTGTGGATAATCTGCACGTCGATAGCCGCATGAAGCTTGATTCCCGCAATTTCATGGCCAAAATACTCATGCTTTACTCCAATATTGTAAATATGGTTGTCATGAATCTCGCTGAAAATACAGCCCATATGTCCCACGATTCCATTTTGTCCGCAGTCATAGATCACGTTATTTCGGATCACATGGGAACCGATGGTCTCCTTGCCCCATCCGATCTGCTTGGCCCGGAAAACAGCCTCCATCTGATACTGGTAACCGGGTTTTCTGTGAGTCTCCGTACACAAGTTATGACCTGTAGAGGCTTCCTTTCCGATACTGATACCGCTGCATTTTGAGTCATGGATTCTATTGTTTTCAATGATCCAGCCCTTACTCCAGTTGCAGCCCAGAAGTCCCGGCTGATCCGCTGTAGGCGGTGCCCATGTAGTCGCGGCCTGAGCCATTTCAAACCCTCTGACTGTGATATAGTTTCTTCCTGTTTTATCCGGATAAAAACAATATTTCCTTACATTAATCTCTGTCAGCTCTTCATTGGGATTTTTCCCATGGAAATTTGCATAAATTTCTGTCACTTCATCATCCGAGCGGGTATACCACTGAAAAAGGGAATCCTCCGGATGAAGCAGCGGCTCTTTATGCTTTGTCCACGGCGGGTTTTCTCCTTCTGTCCGCATCACAGGATTCTTTACAGCCTCCAGGGACTCCGCTTCGTAAAAAGATTTTCCGTTTAAGTATACCTCCCCTGAATGAACCGGATAAGCAACCGGATAAAGCAGCCAGTCTCCGCTTAATACTTCCTTATATGGATTATAATCCCCAAAGAAGCTGTTTGGCAGAACAGTTTTCCAGACGGTGCCCTCTACCGGTTCCCAGTTCCGGATCTGCTCGGAGCCTTTGATCACTACATGTTCTCCCGGTGCCGCCTCATATACGATCCGGGAAACGGTGCTGGTTCCGCCATGCTGCGGCCTTACCCATTCCCTGTATTCTCCCTCATGTACAATCACATGATCTCCCGGTCTCGCTGCTTCCGCAGCTCTGGAGATGGTACGGAAAGGATTTTCTTTTGTTCCTTCCGCGCGATCGCACCCCTGCATACTTACGTGATATTCTCTCATCATCTTAAACCTCGATTCTTTTCTATTTATGTTGTGTATTTTCTCTGTATTCCAACGGCGACTGTCCGGAATACTTCTTAAACGCCAGGGAAAAATAATTGACATCCTTATACCCGCACAGATCTGCGATCTTCCCTGTCTTCATATTTGTACTGGAAAGGAGAGACTGCGCCTTTTCCATTCTCTTCCTTATGATGTAATTGTTACAGCCTTCCCCCGTATTTTTTTTAAACAATTTGGAAAAATAACTTGGCGCCACATAAAACTGCTGCGCAAGCTGCGTCACGGAAATATCCTCCTCCAGATGCTGTTTGATATAGCTTTTTGCCCGCGCAACCACTTCATGGACTTTTTCTTCACCCGGAAGAAGAAGCTTCGATACAAACGTTCTTGTAATTTCCGCTACGTCTTTCCTTTCGCATCCCTGCAGCACTGTTGCAAATTCATTGAGGTTGCTGTCTGCCCCGTCGTTTGTTGTCATCAAAAGAGTGAAATAGATCCCGGAGGCGAGTTCAAAGCATATTTTTTTCATCAGCGAACAGGAAAGATTATAGGCCTGCACCGCTTTGCAAAAAGACTCCAGCGCATGGTTCGCCTTTTCATAGTCTCCTATATTGCTTTCAATGGCCTTCTTCAGCTCGTTGTAGATCTCATAAAAAAGCTTTAAGCGGAGCTGGGATTTCGCAGACTGACGGATTTCCCCGTTCCCCACGTTCTCCTCGTGCAAAAGGTAGGCGTCATCGTAGGAAATATAAATCTGCTCCAGCCCTTCCACTTCATTTCCCAGCAGCACCTGCTGGCAGATTCCATATTCCTCTTTCAGGTATGCGTTGAGTGTTTCCACTCTCTGTACGCTTTCTTCGAATTCATTGCCGTTAAACAATACAACGACAATATTTTTCCGGGCGTCTTCAAATGTAATGCCTTCCCTGTTGAAATCAAACATTTCAATACAGGCGTTTTTTATGGAAAGGTTTAAAAGCTCATAATGCTTACTCCAGCTTTCAGACCCTGTTACGACAGGAGCAATGATCGCAGCCTGCATGGGCTGTTCTTCCCCGATCCGGTATTCGTCTAAAATCCACTGCACATCCTCCTGTTTCTTTTCCAGCAGTTTCTGCATGGCATATTCGATTTTCAGCTGTTCTTCCGTTCCCCTTGCCCTGCTCAGTACGCGCTGGTTTCTGGCGTTCACCTCTCTCGTCCTGATAGCTTCCACCTGTCTGCGTATGGTTTCTTCCAGCTCCACTTCGTCCACAGGTTTCAGAAGATAATCATGAACTTCCATTTTACAGCACTTTTGTACGTATTCAAAATTGTCATATCCGGTCAGCATAATGATACGCATATCCGGATTTATCTGATTGACCTTCTCCACAAGGGTCAGCCCGTCCATTTCCGCCATCTGGATATCCGCAACCATCACATCTACAGGTTTTTTCTCCACAATCTCCAGCGCTTCCAGGCCGGAGGCCGCCGTATACACTTCTCCGATCCCCATTTCTTTCCAGGGAAGCACACGTGCAATTCCATCTCTGATGATCTTTTCATCATCCACAATCATAATCCGGTACATGAATAATCTCCATTTCTCGTTTTATCCAGACGCGGCAGCGTAATATCCACGATCACTCCGCCTTCCTCACGCAAAGAATAATGAAGTCCATACCCCTTTCCAAACAGGATTTCAATCCTTTTATGCACATTTCTCAGCCCGTATCCTTTATCGGATTCCAGTTTGGAAATCGTCTGATTCAACATCTCGCACTGTTCCTCAGACATTCCCGCGCCATTATCTGTCACCCGCACCACACAGCAGTCTTCTTTTTCAAAAGCTTCAATCCTGATAATCCCCTTTCTCCCTGTCTGAACTTTCAGCCCATGGTAAATAGAATTTTCCACAAGCGGCTGCAGCGTCATCTTCGGGATTAGAATGTCTTCCAGTTCCTGCGCGACATGGACCTCTTCCTGAACAATATTGTCATATCGTATATTCTGGATGATCAGATAATATTTCGTATGAGCGAGTTCCTGCCCCAATGTGATAACATCCTTTCCCTGGCTGAGACAGAGTCTGTAATAATTTGCCAGAGCCTTCACCATACGCGAAACTTCTCTGTTGCCCTGGGAAAGCGCCTGCCAGTGGATACATTCCAGTATGTTATACAGGAAATGCGGTTTGATCTGGCTTTGCAGAGCGTTCAGTTTCGATTGCTCCAGTTCATGCTGCTCGGTTCTCACCTGTTCCATCAATTCCTGAATATGATGAGCCATGGAATTGAATCCTTTTGTCAGCTGCTGAAAATCTTCTCCCGAATAGGTTTTCTCGATTCTGGTACTCAGGTTCCCTTTTGCAATTTCCTTCATGCGCATGCTGATTTCTTCCATGGGGCGGTACATCCAGCGGCAGATACTCCGCGCCAGAAAAATACCGCCGACACACATCATCCCGATCATTGCCACAAGGAAAAAGACAGTGTTTCTTGTTTCTCTGTAAAGAGTATCTGTTTCAATAGAACTTATCGTATACCAGGCCCAGTCATCCAGCTTCTGATACATATAAAGGACATGATCTTTCTCCACCGTTCCTCTGCTGCCTTCCAGCCTGATTTCCGGTTTCACCCTTTTTCCGGAAGATTCGGGAGACAGCAGTTCCGCGCCTTCTGCATTTTCAAGATACACATTCATGAAAATAGAATCTTCTGATGTTTCCAGATATTTTTTCAGGTTATTCTCTCCTACGCCCACCACGAGAACCGCAACCGGATGGTCAGGACGCACGTCGTATTTCTCATTCATGGGCATAAAGAAATTCAGGACTTTTTCTTCCGGATAAAACACCTTCTGCATCACATCATAGCGTATGTTTTTCTCTGCCCCGTGAACCGCGCTCTCGTACGCCTCCATGATCTGCTCTTTAAAATCCGATCTGGTCCACACCTCTCCCGCATACAGGACAGAGTCCTTTTCCATGCTGATGATGGACACATAATCTACCAGAGAACTTCTTGCCACCATATCGCTCAGCATCTGATACACACTGTTTACATTCATCAGACTGTTTTTTTCTGTGTTTTCTTCATAAGAAATATAATTTTGCACAGCATCATTGTATGCAATACTTTCCATATTACTTACAATATTCTTAAATTCCGCTTCCAGCGTCTGATTGATGGTGGAAAGCTGGGCCTGAGCAAACTGGCTTGACTTTATACGCAGGGAACGAACCGCTGACGCTGATGTAAAGCTCAGGATCCCCAGGTTTGATACCACCAGTAAAAGAGCGATCATCAACGCCAGCTTTCTGTTAAAATTCCATCTGCTTATCTTTTCATAAACAGTTTTTATCTTTTTCCTCATTTTCTATCCCCTCTGCCGCGCACATTTCTTTGATATAACTGACTTAATTATATATCCGAAGGGACAGCAATGGAAGTTTTTCTGTATTTTCAGCCTTTTACCGCACCGGCCATCATACCCTTGATCAGCTTGTCCTGTCCGAAGATGAACGCTATGATCATTGGAAGTACAGAAACGACAAGCACTGTCATAATCATAGGAACATTCATTGCATACTGTCCCTGATATTCCCAGATCGCAAGTGGAAGGGTTCTGTTCTCCGCGCTTTGTGTCAGTGTCAGGGCAAAACTGAATTCATTCCACATATTTACGCTGTTATAGATAGCGAGGGTCGCAAGTCCCGGTTTGACCAGCGGAAACATAATGGACCAGAACATACGGTATTTTCCGCATCCGTCAATTTCTGCCGCTTCTTCCAGTTCCTTTGGAATACCCTGCATAAATGTTACCAGGATAAATATTGATATCGGAAGATTAAAGGCAATATACGGTCCGATCAGCGCCCAGATAGAATCATAGAAATTGGTCCTTACCGCCATAAGAAAGATTGGCAGCAGCGTTACATGAATAGGAACTGACATACAGGCCACGATAAGGCTGTAGATCGGTTTATTCAGTTTAAATTTAAATCTGGATAACGGATAGGAAGCACATGCGCTGATAAACAAAAGCACCGTCAGGGAGATCACCAGAACAATCACACTGTTCTTCAGATAATTCCAGATATTTCCCGTAAACACCTCAATGTAATTATCCAGGTACAGCTTTTCAGGAAGTTTAAACACGCCTCCCATCAAAAGTTCAAACTGCTCTTTGAATGTCGCCATTACCATAAAGAAAAAAGGAAGGAAGCTGACTACGCACCAGAACAGCACAAGAGCCCATACAA
>CALWGI010000076.1 GCA_944380045.1 uncultured Blautia sp. | reverse complement strand
CGCGGATAAATCTGAAATTCCTGATATGAATCCATTCAATTCTCATGCTTTTCCTCCCTGCGGAGCTTATGAAAGAGCCGCAAATCATCCTGCATCTGATATAAATTATACTATGTCCATGGAACCTTTTACAACCGGAAGCCGTGAAAAAACAGGATAAAAAATCCCGAAATCCTGTCCTGTCATCCGAAATCGTGATACAATAGAGAAATACAGAGAAAAAATGATATTTTTCGACATATACAGAAACGGAGACTGACTTATATGAAATCTTATCATCAGAAATTTATATCCGAATATCCTCTTGCCGTCTATCCCATGGCGGAGATAGCCGGTTTTCCGGTAAGCCCCGGCATGTTCGACCTCAACGGGGCCACTGCCCTTCAGAACGGCGTAAACTTCACCATCCACACCTCGGGCGGCACTTCCTGCGAACTGCTGCTCTTCCACAACGCCCAGGAGGAGCCTTTCGCAGTGATCCCCTTCCCGGAGGCCTACAAGATCGGGGACGTTTACTCCATGATCGTCTACGGCCTGAATATCGAGGATTTTGAGTACGCCTACCGTGTAGACGGCCCCTATAACCCCGAAAAAGGCCTGCTTTTCGACAAAACCAAAGTTCTTCTCGATCCCTACGCCAAAGCGGTCGCCGGACAGCGTATCTGGGGCACCCACTGGGAACACACCTACCACGCCCGCGTGGTGGAGGACACCTTTGACTGGGGCGATATGCCGCAGTCGGACCGGGAGCTCTGCGATCTTATCATCTATGAACTTCATATCCGGGGCTACACAAAAGACAAGTCCTCCGGAGTGAAACACAAAGGTACTTTTGCCGGCCTCATGGAAAAAATCCCCTATCTGAAGGAACTGGGGATCAACGCCGTGGAACTGATGCCGATCTTTGAATTTGACGAGACCGTGAATTCCCGTTATGTGAACGGAAAGCGGCTGCTGGAATACTGGGGCTATAATACGGTCTGTTTCTTTTCCCCCAACAGCAGCTACACCGCCGCCAACGAATATAACCGGGAAGGAACAGAACTGAAAACCCTGATCAAAGCGCTCCACGACAACGGGATCGAAGTGATTCTTGACGTAGTGTTCAACCATACGGCGGAAGGTAACGAGCACGGCTCCACTTTCTGCTTCAAGGGACTGGACAACAATATTTACTATATGCTCACGCCCAACGGCGATTATTACAATTTCAGCGGCTGCGGAAACACCCTGAACTGTAATCATCCGGTGGTACAGCAGCTTATCCTGGAATGTCTGCGTTACTGGACGGTGAATTACCGCATCGACGGATTCCGCTTCGATCTCGCCAGCATTCTGGGAAGGAACGAGGACGGCTCTCCCATGAACAATCCGCCGCTTCTGCGCACCCTCGCCGCCGATCCCCTCCTCCGCAATGTAAAACTGATCGCGGAAGCCTGGGACGCCGGAGGAATGTATCAGGTGGGAAGCTTCCCCGCCAGCGGACGCTGGGCGGAGTGGAACGGCCGGTACCGGGACGCCCTCCGCGGATTCCTCAAGGGGGATTCCTGGCTGTCGCTTGACGCCGCCTGGAGCATTCTCGGTTCCGGGGACATGTACGGAGACTATCACGACGAGTACGAGAACGGCTATGCAGGCTATAATTCCTGTGTAAACTTCCTTACCTGTCACGACGGCTTTACCCTGTACGACCTTTATTCCTACAATAATAAACATAACGAGGCGAACGGCTGGGACAATACTGACGGCTCCAACGATAACAGGAGCTGGAACTGCGGCGCGGAAGGAGACACCGACGATCCCGCCGTCCTCTCACTCCGCCACCGGATGATCCGAAACGCCTGCGCGGTGCTGATGTGCAGCCGGGGAACGCCCATGTTCCTCTCCGGCGACGAGTTCGGCAACACGAAATTCGGCAACAACAACGCATACTGCCAGGACAACGAAATCTCCTGGCTGGACTGGAGCCTTCTGGAAAAGAACCGGGATCTCTTTGAGTTCTTTAAATTCATGATCGCCTACCGCAAAGAACATAAGGTGATCAGCAGGAAGCTCTCCGACGCCGTCTGCGGCATGGAGCCTCTGCGCACGCACAGCGCAGACGGAAGCGACGGCCAGGTTCCAAGAGACGCCATGACATTCTCCGTAACCTTTGCAGGGTACGATAAAGAAAAAGGGGCCGACGATCTTGTATGTATCGTGATCAACACTTACTGGGAAGATGTTTCTGTCAACCTTCCCAATCACCTCGGGCGGATCGCATGGCGTCTCAGCGTGAACACTTACGGGGATGAAAACGGGAACTACTGCTACCCCGAAGGCAGCGAGGTGCGCATCGAAAGTCAGTTTACCATGCGCCCCAGATCCGTCGCCGTCTTCACCGGGCGGGCGTACTAGAAAATGATTGGATCGCTCAGGTCTGACCGGAATACACAACGGGTATTCCAGCCTTCTCCGCATCTGTAAGCAGATCCCGATTTTTATAATTACCAGGCCCGAATATGTCTGTACAGCAGATCACTTTTTCGCAGGACAACATCGCCAGCTTTGCTTTCTCATAATTTTCACGGCTGACCGGAGAAAAAGGTTCTTCCGGAATTACGGCTGAAGCCAGAACTTTCGCAACTTCATAATCCATATCATTGCGGTGCAATACGCCTGCAGCAAAGGGAATTCCCGCTCTCTGCAGCTTTCTGTAGACAGGAATTCCCTTTCCGTTTCCTCCTATCACGAACACGCGGGGATCCCCTGATGGCCGCTGCATTTCCAGACAGCCGAAAAGCTCATTGTAACTGCCGGTTGTAATTCCATAAAGTTCATGGATATATTCTGAAGAAAAAATTTCTTCCGGCTCTCCATACTTCTCAATCTTATCCCCATGGACGCAGATCACTCTGTCGGATACTTTCTGCGCCAGATCCAACTCATGCAAAGACATCAGAACGGCCGTATTCTTCTGAAGGACCATATTTTTCAGCACTGACAGAAGTTCCAGTTTATGGCGGATATCCAGAAAAGAAGCAGGCTCGTCCAGCACGATTATCTCCGGTTCCTGACAGATTGCTCTTGCCAGAAGAACTCTCTGGCGCTGACCGTCACTGACCGCCGTAAAGTCCCTGTCTTTAAATTCCAGTGTGTGCACAAGCTCCATAGCTTCCCGGACTTTATTCCTGTCTTCTTTTGTAAGTATTCCCAGTGTTCCGGTATAGGGATAACGTCCTGTGGACACAACATCTTCACATGTCATCATTTCCGGACGCAGTCTTTCCGTCATTACAACGGAAAGTTTCCTGGCCACCTCATTACCTGACATACGGCTCATGATATCATTCCCCAGATATACCGTTCCCCCGATTAGTTTTAACTGTCTTGTCATGCTTTTTAATATAGTGGATTTTCCTGCTCCATTGGGACCGATCAAAGTCAGGATCTCACCCGGCTTTAAACTAATCTCAATATTTCTGATCAGGGGTTTGCCGTCATATCCCACTTCCATCTGTTTTGTACGGACAACATATTCACTCATCCCATCAACCTCTTTCTCCGTATCATAATATAAATAACTACGGGAGCGCCAAACACTGCCGTCACGGAACTGATACTCAATTCCGTTGGTGCAAATACCGTCCTGGCAATCAGATCGCATAGAAGACAGAATACCGCCCCTCCCAAAAAACATCCCGGAATCACCAGTATGGGTTTCGCAGTTTTCAGAAGGCTTTTTACCAGATGGGGTACCGCGATTCCTACAAAAGAGATCGGTCCGGCGAAAGCCGTAACACAGGCAGACAGAATACTGGAAAGCAGAATCAGAGAAACACGGAACGCCCTGATATTCACCCCCATATTCTGCGCATAGGCTTCTCCAAGCTGATAGGCACTGATGGGCTTTGACATAAGGAAAGTAAGGATCATGCAGATCAGAACCACCACTGCCGCAAGATATACATTATCCCAGCTTATCCCCGAAAAACTTCCCATAGACCAGTTATGCAGATTCACAATATTGGAATCATCTGCAAAGGTGATCACAAAATCCGTTACCGCAGAACAAATATATCCAATCATGATCCCGCTGATTACCAGCATGGACATATTTCTTACTTTTCTTGCAATAACCAGGACAAAGCCCATGGAGATCATAGAACCGAAGAACGCCGCGATAATCAAATGCCCGGAAGTTGCCACCGCAGCTTTTTCCAGCATATAGATCATAACCAGCGAAACGATAAGCTTTGCTCCTGATGAAATTCCAAGAACAAAAGGTCCTGCAATTGGATTGTTAAAAAATGTCTGCAGCAGGAAACCGGATACAGACAGTGCGCCGCCCAGGATCAACGCCGCCAGAATCCTCGGCAGCCGTATTTCCCAGACGATATTATAAGCGGCGTCCTCTCCCTGCCTCTGAAAAAGTATCTGCAGGATGTCCCGGACTGAAATATGGATACTTCCCGAATTGATATTCCATACTGTAAGTATCAGCAGCAATCCTGTCAGAATTCCAAAAGCAGCCGCATACCTTATATATATTCTTCCTGCCCTGACTCCTTTTTTTCCGTCCGGTCTGCTCACGGACTCCGTTTTTCTGTCCATAACATTTTTCTCCTGGTTCTATTTCAGCTTGTGCATATATGTCATATTGTCTGTATCATCTTTGTCTGATGTAAGCATGGTATGTATATCTTCAATCATAGTTCCAAGCCCCATAGGCTCCTGAAACAAATTCTGTTCCGTACACCAGACATTCCCTTCTTTTACAGCCTTAAAATCCTCCAACAGCGAACTCTTCGAAAGAAGCTGATCAACAGTACTCAGTTCTCCATCGATCGTGCTGTTATAAATAATATAATCTGCGTCTTTCGCAGCGGCGTAAAATTCCTCCATCTGCATGTTCATAGTAGAAAGAGCGTTATCTTGTTCTCCAAGATTGTCAAAAATATATTTCCCGCCTGCAAGCTCGATCATTTTCGAGATATAATCATTAGATTTGCGGACGTTTGCGGCTCCCACAGAATTAATATAGAAAAAAGCCACCGTTTTCCCGGTATTCTCATCGTTTTCCACACTTTTCAGTTTATCCGCCTGTTCTTTAAAAAGCCTGTCCGCATCTTCTTCTTTTCCCAGCAGTACAGCATAGAGTTTCAGCCATTCCGTTCTTCCCAGAGGATGATTTTCATAACTGGAATGTTCCACCAGAACCGGAATTCCGAATTGTTCCAGTCTCTCTTTGACTTCCGGCGTGTGATAGATCATAGTGGATTCAATAGCCAGGCCGCAGTTTTGAGAAACAATCTGTTCATAATCCGGAGCGCTGTATTTTCCGGCATAGGTAATGGAACCGTTTTCCAGCGCTTCTTTTGCCTCCTCAATGTACCAGCCGTCTGCGTCCGTCCCGGACAGACCGATACAGTCCAGTCCGTCCAGAGCGCAGAAAAAATCCATAGCGGAAGTGGCTACAAGATATATATTATCCACCGGCTGCCGGATGACCGAGATATTTTCATCCAGTTCTTCCGGTACGTCCTTTCCATCAGGAACAAGCAGAAACTTCCCGTCATCCGCTATGGATATCAGGGCGTAACCTCCTTCATAATAATCTACAGAAAACTGTGTGGCATATTCCAGATCCAGACTGTGATCATAGGCAAGCCCTGCCAGCTCTTCTTTTTTCGAATCAGCAGCCGTACCGTCCGACGCCTGAACGGGAAACGGACAGGAACTGAAAACAACTGTGGCCAGAGTAATACCGGCAACTGTTCTTCGGAGCTTTTTCCATATTTCTTTCATAAATAATTCACCTCCGCTTTGCCATAGAGACAACATGTGTGTTCTCCACGTCCCCGTCCGGATTTACTCAGCTTCCTGTATTGTTGATGAATCAAACTGAAGCGTATAATCAATTTCATGAGGTGTGCTCATGGCAACTGTATCTGCTGTCACTTCCAGTTTGCTGTCAAATTCCGCAACCGGTATCTCGAATGTGGAATTCCCCTCTGTATTTGTCATTGTATATTTTTTTCCGGCAACAAGCATATAGTCGTAATTCGGACTGCTCCAGACAAGTTTCGCAGTTACTCCTCCATTTTTTACAGTAATACTCACCGGATTTTCAACTGACGCTTTACCGCTTCCTCCTTCAAGCACTGCCTCAACTGTGTATTCTCCATCCTCGAGTTCCAAATCTCCTGCTGTCACGCCTTCCAAAGCTGCAGTTTCGCCTTCTGCCGGAACCGGATTGGAAACGCTCACCTTATGATCGTACCATTTTCCCTTCTTTCCAATCAGAGCAACGTCAAATTCCTTATCCAGAGCCGGAACCGGAATATCAAAGCCATATACTTCCTCTGTGTATCCATCACTGTAAGTCACGCTGTCTGTAGTCGGCTCCAGAATCTCCGCGCTCTCTTTCTGCGCGTTCTCAGCTTTTCCGACAAAAAGATTCTGAATAGATTTTGAAACCAGCGACACGTGTATCGTCATCTTTCCGTCTTTTACAGTGAGAGTTCCTTTTCCGTCACAGGATTCATTTACATGAAACATGGTGCTGTCAGTGTCAAAATCAGCGGAATATACGCCGTCTTCGAGAACATTTTCTCCTTTTTCCTGATTTTCTTTTTCATCGGCTGTCTCCACGGTACTCTCCGCTTCAGCCTTCGCTTTATTATCCTCAGCCATTACCGGAACATAGATGCCCCAAAAAACAGTCATGCTTAATACACACATTGCCAAAATCGTCTTACGTTTCATTTTTCTGAACTCCTTTCACAGCAACTGCCCGGATGTTTCAGCAACAGTCCGGGCAGCTTTTTTATATATCGCCTCCTGCATCTTTCCGCGCAGGCGGAATCAGGAAACTTCTTTCGGTTTATTCTGCTGCTTCTGCAGTTTCTTCTGTTTCTGTATCTTCCGCTGCTGTAGCCGGCGCGTCATCTGCCGCATTATCTTCTGTTCCCAGAGAATCAATCGCGTCCTGAGCATGCTCCACATAAAGCTGTTTTACAGCGTCGATTCTTCCCAGTCCGGCAACCTGGCAGTCCACACTTTCAAATCCTCCGTCTGCTTCAAACATACTCTTCCAGGAATCCGGCTCGCTGCCTGCCATATCATTATTGGCATGATCTCCGGCAACTACCATCAGCGGACGCAGAACCACTTTTGTATATCCGGCCTCTTTTACTGCAGCAATAACAGCTTCACACGCAGTTTCTTCCGGCTCTCCTTCCACTGTACCAATAAAAGCATTATCATATCCCAGATCTCTCATCTGTGTCTGCATCTGGCTGTAGCTTACTTTCGCCACATGAGCAGTACCATGTCCGAGGAACACAAAAGCTGTTCCGTCCTCTGCCGCCGCATCCATACTTTCATATCCGGCGTCTTTTACCGCAGCGTCAGCCACTGCCTGAGCGACAGCCTCCTTATCCTCATTAATCACAGACGCATCGTCTCCTACTTCTCCAAGCATAGGCTCGGCAACTGCCACTGACTCAAACTGATCCTCATAAGCTTCAAGAACTTCCATCATTTCGTCATATTCCGAACCATGCATCAGATGTGTAGGCTGCACTACAAGATTCTTTACGCCATTCTCCACAGCTCTGTCAAGAGCCTGCTGCATATTGTCAATAGCCTCTCCGTCTCTGGCCTGTACATGATTGATAATAATCTGAGCGGTAAAAGCCCTTCTTACTGACCAGTCCGGATACGCCTCCTGCAAAGCGTCCTCAATTCCCTTAATATCTTCTACACGGCTGTCATTATAGGAAGTACCAAAACTTACAACCAGAAGTTCATTTTCCCCGATCTCATCTGCATTGCGTGCGTCGTCCAGTGAAGCATCGCCTGTGTCAAGACCAAAATAATCCGGGCTGGCATTTTCCCCTTCTACAAGTTCCTTCTGTGTGTCTGTCAGGGCGTCCCATGCTTCTTTCGCAGCCGCACAGTCCTCATCTGTTGTCTCAGTTCTTTCCTGCACATAAATCTTATCGATCAGCGCCGCCGCATTATCGGCAGCCTCCTGGTCTGCGTCCGTACCGCTCTCACCGTCATCTGACACAGCTTCTGCTTCTCCTGTTTCAGATTCTGCGGTCTCTTCCACAGCACCCTCTGCTGTTTCTGCCTCCGATGCATAAATACTGGCAGAACCCGACATGGATATTGTCGCTACAGCCATTACCAGGGTTAATGCTTTTACCATTTTGTTTTTCATGTTTCTTATCCTCCTTTTATAAATAGTACGGCACAGAATATTTTCCGCTTCTGTGTCCTGATGTATATAAATAAAATCATCAGCATATTTATAAAATACGGGGACAAAATACATGCCGGAACCGCCGGGCAGACATATCGATATATCGCCTGGCAAATTGCCTGTGAAAATAAAAAACCCTCTTACAAAAAGGTAAAAGGGTATCGTAGACAGTATAAACGGTACAACCAATTACTCGTGATCTGGGACAAATGTCCCCGTACCAATAGCAGGCAGGTTTCCTGGCTTATAAATCAACATATGAAACAGCCTTCCCGGTTTCCCAGTGACTGTGCATCGCACACAGTTTCATACTCCTTAAATACAGTGACGAGATCGTACAGGATTCACACCTGTTTCCCTTTTAACCCAACAATACAAACCATATTGTCAGGCACCTGTTATTTTCACTATTCAATTTTTTAAAATTATAGCACCCTATAATTCAGATTTCAACATTAATTTTATGTCTCTCTTTTTATTTTTATCCGCTCAAGTGCACAGTCCGTAGGAGATACTGCCGATATCCGGCAATGTCGTCGGATATGGCAGTATCCCTACCGGCCGTCACTTCACATCCATTTTACCAGATCCCGGACTCCACTGCCGCTCTCTCGATTCCAAGTCCTTTCACATAGCGCTCCATAAATACATTGAATCCTTTTACGCCTTCCTCTTCCGGCTGAAGTGTGCTGCCTTCGTTTCCGGCGAATACCTTCTCATCCAGGAAGTGCTCAAGTGTTTCTCCGTCTTCCTTATTTACCAGATAGGAAGCAAGAAGGGCGATTCCCCACGCGCCGCCTTCTCCGGCTGTCTCCATAACGGATACGGGAGCGTTCACAGCGTCTGCAAGGATCTGCTGTCCAACGCCTTTGGTCTTGAACAGACCGCCGTGTCCCAGAAGACGGTCGATCTTCACATGCTCTTTATTCAGAAGGATATCCAGGCCAACGCGCATTGCGCCCAGACAGGTATACAGGTTTGTTCTCATGAAATTGGCAAGGTTGAATTTGCTCTCCGGAGAACGCACGAACAGCGGACGTCCCTCTTCGAATCCTGTCATATGCTCTCCTGAGAAATAGCAGTAGGACAGAAGTCCTCCGCAGTCCACATCGCCTTCCATGGCTTTGTGGTACAGAGTTCCGAACAGCTTGTTCATATCCACTTCCATACCCATGGCCTCGGCAAACTCTTTAAATACGTTTACCCATGCGTTCAGATCGGAGGTACAGTTGTTGGAATGGGCCATAGCCACCGGATCACCTGCCGGTGTCGTTACCATGTCGATCTCTTTATACGGTTTGGAGAGCGCTTTTTCCAGAACGATCATGGCAAATACAGAGGTTCCGGCGGAAACGTTTCCTGTGCGCTGCTTCACACTGTTGGTAGCCACCATTCCTGTCCCGGCGTCGCCCTCCGGCGGGCACATGGGAATTCCTGCCTGAAGTTTCCCTGATGGATCGAGAAGCTTCGCGCCCTCTTCCGTCAGCGT
>CALWGI010000075.1 GCA_944380045.1 uncultured Blautia sp. | reverse complement strand
AATAATAACCGTACAATTGCGGAAGAAATACGGCGCAAATAAAAGAAAAGAAATAATAACCGTATAATCCGGCGCAGGTATAAGGTAGTAATGAAAAATGTAAACATATAAAGTGTGTGAATTTGTCGTAATTTGCAAAAATCAGGGAAACCCCGAGATGTTTCCTTATAGCAACAGAAATTTTACGAAAACAGACAGAAATCAGCACTGATTTCTGGTATAATGATTCCACATACGTGCAATCCGACACATAATTGCTGAAGCATATTGAGGTAACTATGCAAAGTAAAAAAGAAGTTCTGATTAAAATTTTCATATCCACGCTGTATCTCAGCGCGTTTACTTTTGGCGGCGGTTACGTGATCGTGACGCTGATGAAGAAAAAATTTGTGGATGAATATCACTGGATCGAAGAGAACGAAATGCTGGATCTGGTGGCGATTGCTCAGTCCTCGCCCGGAGCCATCGCTGTAAACGGGGCGATTGTAGTGGGGTATAAACTGGCCGGGATGACAGGCGCTCTGACAGCTATTCTTGCGACAATAATACCGCCCTTCGTGATCATTTCTCTGATCTCAGTTTTTTACAGCGCTTTTCGCAGTAATCAGGCGGTGAGCGAGATACTGACGGGAATGCAGGCAGGAGTGGGCGCAGTGATCGCTTCTGTGGTTTACGAGATGGCGGCCGGAGTAATTCACGGAAAAAATCCGGTTTCTATTGCGATCATGCTGGCTTCTTTCGTTGCGTCCTGTTTCTTTGAAGTCAATGTGGTATATATTGTTCTTATATGCATTGCGCTTGGGATTATCCGGACAGTACACAGAGAGAGGAGGAAGAGAGAATGATCTACTTACAGCTTTTTCTCAGCTTCCTTCAGATCGGGCTTTTCAGTTTCGGCGGGGGATACGCGGCAATGCCGCTGATCCAGGAGCAGATCGTAGATACTCACGGATGGCTCAGTATGAGCGAATTTACGGATCTGATCACAATCTCTCAGATGACGCCGGGACCTATTGCCATTAATTCCGCAACCTTTGTAGGAATAAAAATAGCAGGGCTGGCGGGAGCCGCCGTGGCGACGGCAGGCTGTATCCTTCCCTCCTGCGTGATCGTAACCCTGCTGGCGAAAATATACCTGAAGTACCGGAACGTTAAGACATTCCAGAGTGTGCTGGATTCCCTGCGTCCTGCGGTGGTGGCAATGATCGCGGCTGCAGGAGTCTCGATCCTGACGTCTGCATTCTGGCAGAATGCGGATAAGATTATCCTGGCAGAGACAGACTGGAGTATGGCGCTTATTTTTCTTATCTGTCTGATACTTCTTATAAAGGCGAAATGGAATCCGATTCTTGTAATGTTACTTGCAGGAGCAATGAAACTGGGAATATCCGCTTTGATAAAATTTACGGGAGGCTGAATGATTTATCATACAGTCTCCCGTTTCTGATGCAATGGCAGATTTTAATTTGTCTGTGCCAGGATGGTTCCTCCGCCGAGTACGGTATCTCCGTCGTAGAGTACGGCGGCCTGCCCCGGAGTGACTGCGCGCTGCGGTTCGCGGAAGGTGATCTTCAGAAGATCCTCACCCACCTGTTCCACAACAGCCGGCTGTTCCGGCTGGCGGTAGCGCACCTTTACTTTGCATTCTGTCGGTCCGGGAAGATGATCCCAGGGGATCAGATTGATATCGCTGACAAAACAGTGGTCGGACATCAGATCCTGTTTTTTGCCGAGGATCACGGTATTATCCTCCAGGGATTTTCCGCATACATAGAGTGACTCGGGAGCGGAGATCCCCAGACCCCGGCGCTGGCCGACAGTGTAGTGGATCTGGCCTTTGTGACGGCCGAGAACATTTCCCTCACGGTCCACGAAGTCTCCGGGCTGTGAATGTTTTCCTGTATATTCTTCAATGAAAGAAGCATAATCGCCGTCCGGAACGAAGCAGATGTCCTGACTTTCCGGTTTTTCCGCGTTGATGAATCCCTGCTCCTGGGCGATGCGGCGGATATCGGCTTTCGTGTACCCGCCCAGAGGGAGGATCGTATGAGCGAGCTGTCTCTGGTTCATAGAGTAAAGAACATAACTCTGGTCCTTGGAGGGATCCAGCCCTTTTTTCAGAAGATACCTTCCGGTTTCGGGATCCTGTTCGATCCGGGCGTAGTGCCCGGTGGCGATATACTCAGCGCCCAGTTCCTCCGCTTTTTGGAGAAAGGCGTCGAATTTCAGAAAACGGTTGCAGTCGATACAGGGGTTGGGGGTGCCTCCGGCAAAGTAGGTATCCGTAAATTTCTGTATGACATTTTTGCGGAATTCTTCCTGCATGGGAAATACATAATAGAGCATCCCCAGACGGGCGGCCACATGTCGGGCGTCTTCTGTATCGGAAGGGGTACAGCATGCCCGGGAACCCGCGGCGCTGCACTGCGGCTTATCATAAAGCTGCATGGTGGCGCCGGCGCATTCATAGCCCTGATTCAGCATCAGATAAGCCGCAACACTGGAGTCTACGCCGCCGCTCATGGCGATAATGGCTTTTTTATTCATAGTAAGTCCTCCTTATGCGGAATCTTTTTATATGGATTCCGGTACGGGATTGATAACAGTCCTGACTGACATAATACATCCGTATGGTATCATTATCAGAGGATAGTGTCAATGAAAAAACTGTTGACAGAGATGGTATATCGTGCTATCATTCAACACATAAATAGACTGAAAGAAAAGGAGGAAGAGCGATGTTTACAGTAAATGCAGAGCAGAAGAGCATGTACGGTATGATGAATCAGGGAATGCGAATGGACATGTGCATGTATATGTCTATGTTTTGCTGTGCGTTTATGTATCAGAGTCTTCCTGAAGCGTCAGCCGTCCAGGTGAGAATCACAGGCGGTGCCGGATTGTAAATAAAACATATCTTAACAGATATCGGATTGGCTTACATCTGCAGGAAGATCCCTTTGGACTTCCTGTTTTTTCAGTTTAGGGGAAATTAAGGAAGATTCAGAGGAAAGAAAACTGAATACGGAAAAGAAAAAATTATAAGACAGGAGAGAAAGACTATGAAAAACAGAAAATTACTGGCAGGAACATTAGCAACAGTACTTGCGCTGGGAACACTGGCGGGCAACGCGGTTCTCGTAAGCGCGGAGGACGACAAGACGATCACCGTTGCGGCGTCTGCAACTCCCCATGCGGAGATCCTGGAGCAGGCGGCTCCCCTCCTTGAGGAAGAGGGATGGAAACTGGACGTTACCGTTTTTGAAGATTATGTACAGCCTAACCTGGTAGTGGACAGCGGCGACTTTGACGCCAACTATTTCCAGCACATCCCCTATCTGGATGATTTTAACGAAGAACATGGAACCAGCCTTGTAAACGCAGGCGGCATCCATTACGAACCCTTCGGCATCTATCCGGGAACCAAGGAAGATTTAAGCGAGCTGGAGGAAGGCGACGTGATCGCTGTTCCCAATGACACCACCAATGAGGCGAGAGCCCTTCTCCTTCTTCAGGACAACGGCGTGATCAAGCTGAAAGACGGCGTGGGCCTGGAGGCGACAGCAAGAGATATCGAGGAGAATCCCAACAACGTGGAGATCCAGGAACTGGAAGCGGCTCAGGTATCACGTGTGGCGGGAGAGGTTGCCTTTGTGGTATTAAACGGAAACTACGCTCTTCAGGCAGGCTATTCCGTATCCAAAGACGCAGTGGCCTATGAGAAATCCGATTCCGAAGCGGCTCAGACATATGTGAATGTGATCGCGGTACAGGAAGGCAACGAAGACAGCGACAAGATCAAAGCGCTGGTAGACGTCCTGAAATCCGATGAGATCAAAGATTTTATCACTGAGAATTACGACGGCGCGGTAATTCCTTTTGAGGACAGCGCAGAAGAAACAGAAGCAGCGGAATAACTGCCGGACACGGAACGATCAATCAGTGAGAGACGGAGGATTTGTAAATCATGGAACCTATCATACAGGTGGAACATCTCTGTAAAAGCTTTGAGGCGAAGGGCGGCACGGTGGAGGCCGCGCGAGATATCTGTTTTTCCATCGAAAAGGGGGATATCTTCGGTATCATCGGACTGTCCGGCGCGGGAAAAAGCACTCTTGTACGGTGCCTGAACCTTTTGGAACGTCCTACTTCCGGAACGGTGCGCGTACACGGAAAGAATCTTACAGAGCTTTCAGAGAAGGATCTGAGAAAAGAGCGGAGAAAGATCGGCATGATCTTCCAGCACTTTAATCTTCTGATGCAGAGGACCGCGCTGGACAATATCTGCTTCCCTATGGAAATAGCCGGGATCAGGAAAAAAGAAGCACGGAAGAAAGCCATGGAATATCTGGAGATCGTCGGACTGGAGGACAGAGCCCTGTCTTATCCGGCGCAGCTTTCCGGAGGTCAGAAGCAGAGAGTGGCGATCGCAAGAGTCCTTGCCTCTGATCCGGATATCCTGCTCTGCGACGAGGCAACCAGCGCGCTGGATCCTCAGACGACACGGGCTATCCTTGGACTTCTGAAGGAGATCAACCAGAAATACGGTATCACGATTGTGGTGATCACTCATGAAATGAGCGTGGTTCAGGAAATCTGCAACAAAGTGGCGGTTCTTGACGAAGGCGTCCTGGCGGAGACGGGAACAGTGGAGGAACTTTTCCGCAGCCCGAAAACAGAGGCGGCCCGCAAGCTGATCTTCAGCGGAAGGAATCAGATCCAGGAAATGAAAGGAAAACATCTGATCCGTGTAACCTTTGAGAACAAATCTTCTTTCGAGCCGGTGATCGGCAATCTGGTACTGGAATACCGGACTCCCGTCAATATCCTTTACGCGGATACGAAGAATATCAACGGACAGGCGGAGGGCGAGATGATCCTCCAGCTTCCGGAGGACAGGGATATCGCGGAGAAGATGATCGTTTATCTTAAGAATATACATATGGGAGTGGAGGTGCTGAGTGCAGATGCTGGATACTGATACAATTATGATGCTGGTGGAAGGCACCAGAGATACCTTATATATGACACTGATGTCGACACTGTTCGGCTATGTACTGGGGCTTCCCATGGGGATCATCCTCACTGTGACAGATAAAGACGGGATCCGTCCCAATGCCGCGGTGTACAAAGTGCTGGATGTGATCGTAAATATCCTGCGAAGCGTTCCCTTCCTGATCCTTCTGATACTGGTAATGCCTTTTACCAAAGCCGTTGTGGGAAAAACCTACGGTTCTACAGCTACAATCGTACCTCTGGTGATCGCGGCAGCGCCCTTTATCGCCAGAATGGTAGAGTCCTCTCTGAAGGAAGTGGATCCGGGAGTGATCGAGGCTGCGGTGAGTATGGGGGCCGGCACGGGAACTGTCATCTGGAAGGTGATGCTGGCAGAAGCCAGAACATCCCTTCTGGTAGGCGTTACCATTGCCATCGGCACGATCCTGGGATACTCCGCTATGGCGGGAACTGTCGGAGGCGGCGGTCTGGGAGATATCGCCATCCAGTACGGTTACTACCGCTATGAAACAGAGATCATGATCGTGACTGTCGTTGTGCTGGTTGTACTGGTACAGATCCTTCAGAGTATCGGAATGATGGTTTCACGGAAACTGGATAAGAGGAAATAAACAATTATTTTATATATTTTATAAATTTATTAGATATTATACAAATTCTCATCACATTTATAGTATATGATGTAATTGTCTTAAAGGAAAGCACCTTTAAGACCGCCGGTAACGATCCATTGCCGGGAGAGTTGCCGGAACTCTTTCCTTTCCCTAAAAATAAAAAGAAACGTAAAACAGCCGCCCGCCTGGCAAGATCGCCGGGTAAGCGGCCGTTTTTCTGTCTGCGTCAGAGATTCCGAAGACACAGGCAGATGATAGCTTACTGCCTGCGGTAACGGTTGAAGCAGGAATAGATTTCCTGGACGCGGGGCAGGGCATAGCCGCAGGGAATATAGGAGCCCTCCGCAAAGAAGGCCAGTCCTTTTGCGTCCAGCTGCCTGTGGAGATACTGTACGATTTCCGGAAGGGTGCGCTTTCCGTCGATCAGGTGCTCTGCCGCATGTTTCAGAAGAAGTCCCAGTGCGGCGGTCTGTTCGGTATCGGTGATCTGTTCCAGATAACGGAGATCTACCTCCTGTTTACCAAGAAGAAAACCGTCTTTTCCATGCACTTTTACTTTCAGTCTTTCGTCCCGGCCGGAATGTCTGCCGGGACGGGGCGACGGAGCGGCCGCCCTGGTCATGATCCGGCGGCTTTCCGGCATGGTGAAGGCGGGAGCGCCGTAGGGATTTAAGGGATACTCCTGACACAGTTTTTTTACTTTTTCCGTGATATCCACAGGGCGGTAACAGTCCATCTGGATAACGGTATCCGCGATATGGAAGAACGCGCCGGAGCTTCCGGCCACCAGGATGGTGGAGATACCTGCTTTTTCATACAGATCACGGGCCCGTTCCAGAAACGGGGTGATAGGTTCTTTTTCCCGGGCGATCACTTTCTGCATGAAAGAATCCCGGACCATGAAATTGGTGGCGGAAGTGTCTTCATCCAGAAGGAAGACACGGCTTCCGGCCTCGATCCCTTCCACGATCCCGGCAGCCTGGGAAGTGCTGCCGCTGGCATCCTCTGTAGAAAAACAGCGGGTGTCTTTTTTGTTGGGAAGATCGTTGATAAAAAGAGAAATATCCACGTCTTTAATAAAACGTCCGTCCTCGGAACGGAGTTTCAAAGCGGTGTTGTCCGTGATCACATACTCTCTTCCGTCCCCGGCAATGTGATCGTAAACTCCCAGCTCCAGAGCGTTCAGGAGGGTGGATTTGCCGTGGTATCCGCCGCCTACAATGAGGGTGATGCCGCAGGGGATCCCCATGCCGGAGATTTTGCCTCTATGGGGAAGATCCAGAGTGATTCTGAGAGATTCCGGCGACCGGAACGGCACGGAGTCCTTCATGGGAAGAGAAGAGATTCCGCTTTCTCTGGGAAGAACCGACCCGTCGGCCACGAACGCCGCAAGGGAAAGTTCTTTCAGGCGGCCGCGGATGTACCACTGGTCTTCCGCAAGAAAGATGGTCTGTTCCAGCGCGGAGGCGCTGAGATTTCTGTAATAAAAAGATTTCTCCACACAGACGGGAAGAAATTCAAAAAGGATCTTTTCCAGTTCCGGCGCGTTGATGGTGCGTCCGTTGGCCGGGAATCCGATAAAAAACCGGGACACGATCTCTTTGTCCGTGATCTCGCAGGCTGTCCGGGTGAGGACCTCCTGACCGCAGCGGCTTACAGAGATCAGGCCGCTTTTGCCCGAACCTTTTGCCTGGAAAGTGAAACGGTTTATCTGCCGCGCGAACTGCCTGGTAAGAAAGTCGCAGAGGGCTCTTCGGGTGACGGCGTCCTTATGATATTCTGCCGGAAAGCCAGCGCCTTTAAGGGGAACGCGTATGCTGATGTGGGAGGGAGACGCAAAGGGATCTCCCTGTACATGATCGATGGATAAAGTATAACGGTCAAATCTGTATACGCCCCGCAGAGATTTGTACGCAGGGTAGCTTTTGCGGTGGATGGAGCGGAGCATATTCAGAAGATCCGATGAATTCTGCATGAAAACTGCCTCCTTTGATGGTGTGATGGATCAGGTGACGCCGGAGATAATTTTTTCGGACGCCGCCATAATTCAGATTTTAGAATATCCGGCGGAAAATATCAATCTTTTCTCAGAAAGGAATTACAGTGGATTTTCCCGGCTGTTTGCACTATAATACCAGATGGGAGAAGAGATACGGACAGAGTATTTCTTAAGTATAAAATCCCGGGCAGAATGAGATAAATATGATGAAAGGTGGAATAGATCATGGAACGAAAAAATGCATGGCTGGATTACACAGAGCAGGATGAAAAGGAGCTGGAGCAGACCGCCAGGGCTTACCGTCTGTTTCTCGACGCGGGAAAAACAGAACGAGAGTGCGTGGAAGAACTGGTAAGACAGGCAGAAGCGGCGGGATATGTTTCTCTGGAGCAGAAAAAAGCTTCCGGAGAAAAGATCAAAACCGGAGATAAAATATATGCGGTGGGTATGAAAAAGATCATGGCGCTTTTCCACATAGGACAGGAACCGCTGGAAAACGGCATGAACATTCTGGGAGCCCATATCGACTCTCCCCGTCTGGATGTAAAGCAGAATCCTCTTTACGAAGATACAGATCTGGCGTATCTGGATACCCATTACTACGGCGGCGTGAAGAAATACCAGTGGGTGGCGCTGCCCCTTGCGATCCACGGCGTGGCAGTGAAGAAGGACGGTACTGTTGTAAAAGTGGCGGTAGGCGAAGAAGAAGCAGATCCGGTGGTATATATCACCGATCTTCTGATCCATCTGGCAGGGAAACAGATGCAGAAAAAAGCCGCAGAGGTGATCGAGGGAGAGAACCTGGACATCCTTATCGGCAGCAGGCCGCTGAAAGACCTGGACGATGATAAGAAGAAAGAAGCGGTTAAAGCCAATGTGCTGAACATCCTGAAAGAAAAGTATGATATTGAAGAGGAGGATTTCCTCTCTGCGGAACTGGAGATTGTTCCGGCGGGAAAAGCAAGAGACTGCGGTCTCGACAGAAGCATGGTGGCAGGTTACGGCCAGGACGACAGGGTTTGCGCCTATACTTCTTTCCTGGCAATGATGGAAATGGATAATCCGGTAAAAACATCCTGCTGTCTGCTTACGGACAAAGAGGAGATTGGCAGCGTAGGCGCGACGGGAATGCAGTCCAGATTCTTTGAGAACACCGTGGCGGAACTTATGGAAGGAATGGGAGATTATTCCGATCTGGCTCTGCGCAGAGCGCTCAGCCGTTCCTGCATGCTTTCTTCCGATGTGAGCGCCGGCTATGATCCCGCTTACGCAGAGTGTTTTGAGAAGAAAAACAGCGCTTATCTGGGAAGAGGAATCGTTCTGAACAAGTATACCGGAGCCAGAGGCAAATCAGGCTCCAACGACGCCAACGCGGAATATGTGGCAAGAGTACGAAAAGTCTTTGACGATCACAATGTAGCCTTCCAGACTGCGGAACTGGGCAAAGTCGACGTGGGCGGAGGCGGAACCATCGCCTATATCGCCGCTCTTTACGGGATGGAAGTTATTGACAGCGGCGTGGCTGTCCTCAGTATGCACTCTCCCTGGGAAGTAACCAGCAAGGCGGATATTTATGAGGCGAAAAAGGCTTATAAAGCGTTTCTCCTGGATGCCTGATCCGGGAGCCTGCATATAGCGTCAGTGTATACTGGCGCTATAGATCTTTCTGATAATGGTTTCACAGTTTTTCCTTATTCCTGTCACGAAGCAGTCACATCTTCTGTGTATCTTAGGGGATGTAAACGATAACCATACATCGGGAAACAGAACCGGGGGCCGGTGGAACCAGCGACAGAAAGGACTTGATTTTATGAAACGCAGATACGCAGCTATGATCCTGGGGCTTACCCTGGCACTTACATCCGTTAATCTTGTCTGCGCGGCAGACGCCGCCACAGAAACAACGGACACAGCATCGGACAGTACATCATCAGATACGGACGCATCAAATGACACGGCAGCAACAACGGGAACAGCTGATGCGGCAACGGAAGAAGATGAAATCTACGGGGAAGTTACAGCTGTAGACGGCAGCAGTATTACGGTGAATATCGGAACGCTGAAAGAAGATGCGGCAGTGACTGAGGAGTCCTATGGCGGCAGCACGGAGACAGAAAGCGAAACCGCAGAGTCTGACAGTAGCTCCACAGACGATACAACAGACAGCACTACTGCGGATGATACATCAGACAGCGCCAC
>CALWGI010000074.1 GCA_944380045.1 uncultured Blautia sp. | reverse complement strand
GAGGAGGCGAAAAAGCGTCTCGCGGAGGCGAACCTCCGTCTTGTAGTCAGCATTGCCAAGAGATATGTGGGAAGGGGAATGCTTTTCCTGGATCTGATCCAGGAAGGAAACCTTGGACTTATCAAAGCGGTGGAAAAATTCGATTACCGCAAAGGATATAAATTCAGCACCTACGCCACCTGGTGGATCCGACAGGCCATCACGAGAGCTATTGCCGACCAGGCGAGGACTATCCGTATCCCCGTTCACATGGTGGAGACCATCAACAAGCTGATCCGTGTTTCCCGCCAGCTGCTCCAGGAGCTTGGACGTGAACCCAGTCCGGAGGAGATCGCCGAGGAGATGGATATGTCCGTGGACCGTGTCAGGGAAATTCTCAAGATCTCCCAGGAACCTGTTTCTCTGGAGACTCCCATCGGCGAGGAGGAAGACAGCCATCTGGGCGATTTTATCCAGGACGACAATGTGCCTGTTCCCGCCGACGCGGCTGCCTTCACACTTCTGAAGGAACAGCTCATCGAGGTTCTGGGCACCCTTACAGAGAGAGAACAGAAAGTTCTCCGCCTCCGTTTCGGACTGGACGACGGACGGGCGCGCACCCTGGAGGAAGTGGGCAAGGAGTTTAATGTCACCAGAGAGAGAATCCGTCAGATCGAGGCAAAGGCGCTGAGGAAGCTCCGTCATCCCAGCCGCAGCCGCAAACTGAAGGATTATCTGGACTAAGGGGCGGCGATATGGAACTGTCGCTTAGACTTTCGGCCGTTGCGGAGCTGGTGACGGAGGGAAACCGGCTGGTAGATGTGGGATGCGATCATGGATATCTGCCGGTATACCTTGTTGAGAAAAAGAAGATCCCCGGCGCTATCGCGGCGGACGTGGGGAAAGGGCCTCTGTCAAGGGCAGAGGAACATATCAGGCAGAGCGGCCTGGAAGCATACATAGAAACACGCCTCTCCAACGGCCTTCAGGAAATAGAGAAGGGCGAGGGCGACACCCTGGTGATCGCCGGCATGGGAGGCCCGCTGATGGAGCGTATCCTCACAGAGGGAAGGAGAGCCCTCGGCGGATTCCGGGAGCTGATCCTTCAGCCCCAGTCGGACGTGCCCCATGTGCGGCGTTTCCTTCTCGCGAAGGGTTTTCGCATCACGGAGGAGAGGATCGTCCTGGAAGAGGGGAAATTTTACTTTATCATCAAAGCGGTCCCGGAGACAGGAGGGAACAGCAGTGTTCAGGAGAATCCCTGGACAGAGCAGGATTTCCTTTTCGGGAAATCTCTTCTGGAAAGCAGGCATCCTGTCCTGAAAAAATATCTTCAGAGAGAGCTTATGATCCGCGACAGGATCCTGGACAGGATAGCCGGGGCGGACAGTCCGGGGGAAAAGGCCGGAACAAGAAGAAACGAAGTAGAGGAGGAAAGGCGGCTCATACTTGCCGCTCTTAAAAGATATGAAAGTTAGAGAACTGACAGCCTGGCTGGAGAAGAAATATCCGGCTCGGATGGCGGAAGACTGGGATAACGTGGGCCTTCTCGTGGGAGACGACGAGGCGGAGACGAAGCATGTTTTTCTTGCTCTGGACCTTACGGAACAGACTCTTGAGGAAGCCCGGGAGGCCGGGGCGGATATGATCATCACCCATCATCCCATGATCTTTCACGGAATGAAGAGGATCAACAATCATGATTTTACCGGACGCAGGGTTCTGGCCCTGATCCGGGGCGGTATCCAGTATTACGCCATGCACACCAATTACGATATCCTGGGCATGGCGGAATTAAGCGCGGATTATCTTGAGCTTACGGACCGTGAAGTTCTGTCTGTGACAGCGGATACAGAAGAAGGCCGGGAGGGCCTGGGCCGCGTGGGAATGCTTCCCGGGGCGATGACTCTCCTGGAGTGCGGCGAATTTGTGCGGAAGGCTTTCCGGCTTTCCGATGTGAGGGTTTACGGGGATCCGGAAACCGTGGTCCAAAAAGCGGCCGTGTGCACCGGCAGCGGCAAAAGCCTCATAGAGGACGTGGTGAGATCCGGGGCGCAGGTGTATATCACCGGCGATATCGACCATCATACGGGGCTTGATATGGCGGCCCAGGGGCTGACTGTCGTCGACGCGGGACATTACGGCACGGAATATATTTTCATGGACGCCATGAAGAAGGTGCTGGAAGTTCAGTTCCCGGAACTGAAGGTGTCATGCGCCCGGGTGTGCAGGCCATATACTCTGATATGCGGGGAATGACGTTCGTTCCCCGTTCCGGTTTGCGTAAGACATGATTCTGGCAGGAGGTATTAGGACTATATGGAGCAGACTACGGCAAAAGTTACCATCGGCAAAGTGACAGAAGAGTATCCTCTGGGCATAAGCTACAGTGAGATCGTGGAGAAGTATCAGAAAGAGGGGGAAGCTCCCATTATCCTGGTCACGGTGAACGGCAAGCTCCGGGAGCTTCACAAGAAACTGAAGAAGGACTGTACCATCGGATTTGTGACGACGGCGGACAGTATCGGCCACAAGACCTATAAGCGCAGCGCCTGCCTGATCCTTCTCAAGGCCATTTACGACGTGGCGGGACAGGAGGATCTGGACAAAGTGGTGATCCATTATTCCGTGGGATCGGGGTACTATTTTACCATTGAGGGCCGGATAACCGTGGATCAGGACTTCCTCGGCCGGGTGAAGGCGCGGATGAAGGAGATCGTGGAGGAGAAGCTGCCCATCGTCAAGCGCTCGGTGGGGACGGACGAGGCGATCTCCCTCTTCCATAAGCACAGGATGTACGATAAGGAGAAGCTCTTCCGCTACAGGAGGGTTTCCAGAGTGAACCTTTACAGTATCGGGGGCTTTGAGGATTATTTCTACGGATTTATGGCGAACCATTCCGGATATATCCGCTATTTCGATCTTGTGCTCTATGACGACGGATTCGTGCTCATGCTGCCGGAAGCGGAGAATCCGGAGGTGATCCCGCCCTTTGTCCCGCAGGATAAAATCTTCCGGGTGCAGAAGGAATCCAGGGAATGGAGCGACAAGCTGGACATTTCCTGCGTGGGCGACCTCAACGACCGGATCACGAAAGAGGGCATCCGGAGCATCCTTCTGGTGCAGGAGGCCCTCCACGAGGCGAAGATATCGCAGATCGCGGAGCAGATAAAGGAGCGGGGCGGCATTAAATTCATCATGATCGCCGGGCCGTCCTCCTCGGGGAAGACGACGTTTTCCCACAGGCTTTCCATCCAGCTTATGGCCCACGGGATGAGGCCGCACCCCATCGCGGTGGACAATTATTTCGTGAACAGAGACCAGACGCCTCTGGACGAGTTCGGAGAAAAGAATTACGAATGCCTGGAAGCGCTGGACGTGGAGAAGTTCAATCAGGATATGCTCTCCCTCCTGAGAGGGGAAGAGGTGGAGCTTCCCGTCTTTAATTTCAAGACGGGAAAGAGAGAATACAGAGGGGATTTCCTCAGACTGGGAAAAGACGACGTCCTGGTGATCGAGGGGATCCACGGCCTGAACGACCGCCTGAGCTACGCCCTTCCTGTGGAAAATAAATTCAAGATCTATATCAGCGCGCTGACCCAGCTGTCCATCGACGAGCACAACAGGATCCCCACCACAGACGGAAGACTGATCCGCCGGATCGTACGGGACGCCAGGACAAGGGGGACTTCCGCGAAGGAGACCATCGCCCGGTGGCCCTCCGTAAGGAGAGGGGAGGAGGAGAATATCTTTCCCTTCCAGGAGCAGGCGGACGTGATGTTCAACTCCGCCCTTGTCTACGAGCTTGCCTGCCTCAAGCTCTATGCGGAACCTCTTCTTTTCGGCATCGGCAAAGACGAGCCGGAATATGTGGAGGCCAAACGTCTTTTGAAGTTCTTTGATTATTTTGTGGCCGTCCCCAGCGAAGAAGTGCCCCATAATTCCATACTCAGGGAGTTTGTGGGGGGAAGCTGCTTCGATGTCTGACATGATGTCTGAAAAACAGCTTTACTTGGCGGGGAAACCATGCTAGAATAACATTTGCGCAACCAGGACAGGTGATCGCGGCTGCACAGACGAAAGGGTGCAGACGAGGAAAGTCCGGGCTTCACAGGGCAGGATGCCGGATAACGTCCGGTGGAGGCGACTCCCAGACCAGTGCAACAGAAATAAACCGCCTTCCCGCGGGAAGGTAAGGGTGGAAAGGCAGTGTAAGAGACTACCGCCGTTGTGGTAACAGAACGGGCACATGTAAACTCCATTCGAAGCAAGACCGAAAAGAAAGCGATACGGCTGCCCGTCGTGCTTTCAGGTGGGTCGCTGGAGCCGTCCGGCAACGGGCGGCCTAGATAGATGATCACCCAACGACATAACCCGGCTTATCGTTCTGATTGCGGCATATAAGAAAAACCCCGTCCATAAAGACGGGGTTTTTCTTATTTGTTTCTTTTTCCTCTGTATTTCTCTTCACAGTATTTACATCTGTAGATCTCTTTTTCCTCATCGGCGAGAATAAATACATGATCCAGTCCCTGCTCGATGGAAGTGATGCAGCGGGGATTTTTGCATTTGATCACGTTGGTGATCTGCTTGGGAAGCTTAAGCTGTTTCTTGGCTACGATCTGCTCGTCCTTGATGATGTTGACGGTGATATTGTGGTCGATGAATCCCAGGATATCAAGGTCGAGATCCTCGATGGGGCATTCTACCTTGATGATATCCTTAACGCCCATCTTATTGCTGCGGGCGTTCTTGATGATGGCCACGGTACAGTCCAGCTTGTCCAGCTTCAGATCGTGATAAATGGTCATTGCCTTGCCGGCTTTGATATGGTCGAGGACATATCCCTCGCGAAGTGCTCCGACGTTTAACATTATACTTCCACCTCCAGTAATGTGAGAATCAGCGCCATGCGGACGTATACGCCGTACTGCGCCTGTCTGAAATATGCCGCTCTCGGATCAGAATCCACCTCAACGGAGATCTCGTTGACTCTGGGGAGAGGATGAAGGATATACATATCTTCTTTGGCAAGTTCCATCTTCTGCTTGTCCAGTATGTAGAAATCCTTCATGCGGACATAGTCCTCTTCGTTGAAGAAACGTTCCTTCTGGACACGGGTCATGTACAGGATATCGAGATCCGGGATAGCGTCCTCCAGTCTCTCTTCTTCCTGATACGCCACATGGTTGCGCTCCAGGACGTCCTCGCGGATATAGCTGGGAACACGGAGTTCCTCCGGTGAGATCAGAACGAATTTCACGTTGTCGTAACGTACCAGGGCCTCGATGAGAGAGTGCACGGTACGTCCGAATTTCAGGTCGCCGCACAGACCGATGGTGAGATTGTCAAGGCGTCCCTTCAGGGAACGGATCGTAAGAAGGTCGGTGAGGGTCTGTGTGGGATGCTGGTGACCGCCGTCGCCCGCGTTGATGACAGGAATGGTAGAAGACATGGAAGCCACAAGAGGCGCGCCTTCCTTGGGATGCCGCATAGCGCAGATATCTGCGTAGCATGAGGTGACACGAATGGTATCGGCAACGCTTTCGCCTTTGGCGGCGGAGCTGGAATCAGCGGTGGAGAATCCGAGGACCTTGCCGCCCAGGTTCATCATGGCCGCTTCAAAACTTAAACGTGTACGTGTGCTTGGTTCATAAAAAAGGGTGGCAAGCCGCTTTCCTTCGCAGACATGCGCGTATTTATCAGGGTTCCTTTCGATATCGCCGGCCAGATCCAGGAGCTTGTCAAGTTCCTCCACAGAAAAGTCCAGCGGGCTCATTAAGTGTCTCATGTAGTACCTCCCTTATTGGAATAGAAAATCCTTCGGCCGTTTCCGGCGGATTCTCTTTCACATCATCATATACTAGACAGCCTTATTTTTCAAGAAGATTTCGAAAGTATTTTTTCAAAAATCAGTCCGGTGGCGAACCACACCGGAGCGTAATCCAGCCGGATCACTCCCTGCACATGATAGGGGGTTCCGCTGTAGTCCCAGGGACAGATCCCGAAGTGCTTCAGCACGCTTCCGGTGGAAAATTCCGCCAGAAAGATCCCGGCGGCATAGAGGCATCCCCGGAGCGCGGCGGGGAAAAAGGATATCCTGCGGTAGACAGGGGCGATCACTGCGGCGCAGCCGTAGATGGGAAACATGAGAAGAGAGGTTTTTCCCATCATGGTGGGCTGCCCGGAGAGCAGAGAGTGAAAACCTGTCCAGAAAATCTCCAGGCACCAGCCCAGAGATCCGCACAGCAGGAAGTTGTGTTTCATAGGTCGTCCTCCTTCATATTTTACATAAATTTAACTTTCATATAGTATTGCCCGCCCTTGAAAAAACCATACACAGATGCTATATTTAACTGAAGAGCATTGCATTGGAGGAAAACAGGAAAATGACGGATTTGCAGGAATGCAGAAATGAGATCGACCGGATAGACAGCGAGATCGTCAAGCTGTTTGAGAGACGGATGAAAGTCAGCGAGGATGTGGCTGAATATAAGATACATACAGGGAAACAGGTGCTGGACCCGGTAAGGGAGCGGGAGAAGCTTAAGGCTCTGAGAGCCCAGGCCCACGGCGAGTTCAACGCTCTCGGGGTGCAGGAGCTGTTCCAGCAGATGATGGCGATCAGCAGGAAGCGCCAGTACCAGCTGATGACGGCGGAGGGGGTGGAGGAACCCCGGGGCTACCGCATGACGGACAGCCTTCCCCTGAATAATGTGACAGTTGTCTTTCAGGGTGTGGAGGGAGCCTACAGCTACGCGGCCATGCGTGCATATTTTCCCGAAGAAATCAGAAACTATCACGTAAAGACCTTCCGTGACGCCATGGAAGAAGTCTCTGCAGGGAGGGCGGATTACGCGGTCCTCCCCATCGAAAATTCCACTCAGGGAATTGTCACCGACATCTATGACCTTCTTACCGAGTACCAGCTTTATATCGTAGGCGAACAGGTGGTGAGGGCGGATCACGTCCTTCTGGGTATTCCCGGTTCCTCCCCTGAGGAGATCAGGACGGTATACTCTCATCCCCAGGCTCTCGCCCAGTGCAGAAAATATCTGGAAGCCCATCCCGGATGGGAGACTGTGAAGGCCGCCAATACAGCGGCTTCCGCGAAGATGGTGAAGGAGGAGGGGGATCCTTCCCGGGCCGCCATTGCCAGCAGAGAAGCGGGAGAATTCTACGGACTTGCCGTTCTGGGCGAGAATCTCTGCCACAACGGGCAGAACGTCACCCGTTTTATTATTGTCAGTTCCAGGCCTGTTTATGAGAAAAAGGCCGAGAAGGTGAGCGTCTGTTTCGAGCTGCCCCATGAGAGCGGCACCCTTTACAACATGCTTTCCCATATGATCTACAACGGCCTGAATATGACCAAGATCGAATCCAGGCCCATTCCGGGGAAGACCTGGCAGTACCGGTTCTTTGTGGATTTCCTGGGAAACCTGGAGGAGCCGGCGGTTAAGAACGCGCTTCGGGGACTGGAGGCGGAGGCCGACAGTATGCGGGTGCTGGGCAATTACGGACGACAGGAGGAAGGCTGACATGTCAGGAATACAGGAATGCGTACTCTACCGGGATTTTGACCGGGGAGAGATACTGGAACATATGACGCTTCTTATGGACGCGCTGAAAGAGAAAGACCCGGACATCCGGGAGAAGAAGGATCTGTTCTTCTCCTGCGTCAACGGTCTGGTGGAGACTGCGGGATCCTACGGTTTTTCCGGGAATCTCTGGCATACTTATCTGACGCTTCTCCTGGTGAGCCATGAGAACGCCTTCAGCACGGCGTGCGAGATCCGGGGCGCGGTGAAGGGCAGCATCAACGAACTGGCTCTTCACGATTTTGAGATTTTTAAAGAGCTTTACGATTTTGACCTTTCTGTTTTTGATATTGTGTTCAACACTTCCTGCTGCCATGTGCTGTGCTGCTATGAGGCGCCGGAGGACAGCGGCAGGATGTTCAACAAACGTGTCCGCGACCGCATCTGCCAGATGAGCGTCACCCTGGCGCAGGCAGAGACCGTGGAAGAGTTTATGGCGGACATGGTGCAGTTCTATAAGGATTTCGGCGTGGGCAAGCTGGGGCTTCATAAGGCTTTCCGCATCGAACACGACAGGGACGGCCACGCGGTGATCGTGCCTGTGACCAGGATCGCCCATGTGCGTCTTGAGGATCTGGTGGGATATGAGATCCCGAAACAGAAGCTGATCGAGAACACAGAGGCTTTCGTACGGGGCAGGAAGGCGAACAACTGCCTCCTTTTCGGCGACGCGGGCACGGGCAAATCCTCCAGTATCAAAGGGATCCTGAACCGCTACTATGAAGAGGGGCTGCGCATCATCGAGGTGTACAAGCATCAGTTCAAAGATCTGAATGAAGTGATCGCGCAGATCAAGGACAGGAATTATAAATTCATTATATATATGGACGATCTCTCTTTTGAGGAATTTGAGATTGAATATAAGTATCTGAAGGCAGTGATCGAGGGCGGACTGGAGCGGAAACCGGACAATATCCTTATCTACGCCACCAGCAACCGCAGGCATCTGATCCGGGAACGGGCCGGAGACAAACTGGAACTGATGGACAGCGACGATCTTCACTCCTCCGACACGGTACAGGAGAAGCTGTCCCTGGTATACCGTTTCGGGGTAAGGATCTATTTTGGCGCGCCTTCCAGGAAAGAGTTCCAGAATATCGTGCTGGTGCTGGCGAAGCGCAGCGGAATCGATATGCCGGAGAAAGAACTGCTTCTGGAGGCCGGACAGTGGGAGCTGTCCCACGGCGGACTGACAGGACGGACGGCCCAGCAGTTTATCGATCATCTGCTTGGATGTAAAAAAGAAGGATAAAAGATAAAGACTGAATTTACAAGGAAGGAGAACAACTTATGGCTGTAACAGTTTTTGCCGCGATCGACATCGGTTCTTACGAAGTCAGTATGAAGATCTTCGAATTTTCCAGGAAGATCGGTTTCCGGGACCTGAATGATGTGAGATACCGTCTGGAGATCGGAAAGGGCGTATATTCCAACAGACGCCTGGATCCGGAGATAGTGGACGCCATCTGTACGATCCTGAAGGATTTCCGCAGGATCATGGAGGAATTCGGCGTGGAGGATTACAGAGCCTGCGCTACCAGCGCTTTCCGGGAGATGGTGAATCCCGTGATCATCCAGGAACAGATCTTCCAGAGGACCGGCATCAGGGTGGAGATCTTAAGCAACGCGGAACAGCATTTCCTGGGATACAAGTCCATTGCCGCCAAAGAAGCAGGATTCAAGAAGATGATCCAGAAAGGAACGGCTATCCTGGATATCGGAGGCGGCAGCCTTCAGGTTTCGCTTTTTGATAAGGACGCCCTTGTATCCACACAGAGCCTCAAGATGGGAAGCATGCGTATCCGCGAGCGCCTGAGAGAACTGGAGAAGACCAACACCCATTACGACCAGCTGATCCAGGAGTTTGTCCGCAATGACCTGATGGCTTTCCAGCGGCTGTATCTGAAGGACAGGGAGATCCGCAACGTGATCCTCATGGGAGACTTCCTTTCCGATACGATTTTCCGCGGGGAGAGGAACGAGCATATCATCACCATGGAGGAGTTTTCGAACCTCTATGAGAATATTGTCTATAAGACAGAGCAGACTCTTGCATCAGAGATGGACATCGATCCGGAGTTTGCCTCTCTGGTGGTTCCCACCATGGTTATCTGCAGGAGCTTCCTGGAGATCTTCCAGGCGGAAGCCGTCTGGGTGCCGGGAGTATCCCTTCTCGACGGTATCGCCTATGACTTCGGTGAGAAAAAGAAATTCATCAAGAGCGCCCATAACTTTGAGAACGATATCCTGGTGGCTTCCAGGAATATCGGCAAACG
>CALWGI010000073.1 GCA_944380045.1 uncultured Blautia sp. | reverse complement strand
TACGGCGGAAAGATCCGGGGCGTTGCCGCGATTTTCAGCGCCGTGAACAGCATCGCCCAGCTTCCTGTGCATTCTATTTTCCAGCAGAGGGATATTCCGGATTATGGAAGCTACAAATTCCACGACTGTCCTCTGTGCAAAAACAAACAAAAGATCGACGCCATTGTAAACGGCTGGGGTTACTCAAAACTCTGATATCGTAAAAAGCCATACAAAGAACATTTTAAGCTCTTTGTATGGCTTTTCCTGCTTTTATTCTGAACTAAACCATCTGCCCGTTTACGGATTCTTCAGGTCAACTGTTTCGCCCAGCGTATTGGTTCCTGCCGCCGTATTCCTGTCGACCGTGTACCAGTCGAAGGTCGCCGTATGATCTCCCATGTCCTCATACAAATGGATCATTACCATGTTTCCGTCGGTATTATCAACCACCACATACTGCGGAGAAATGCCCCCGTTGCGCACCTCGCAGTATGTTCTCGCCATCCTGCACAGCTCTTCATCCGTATAGCCCGCGCCGGCTGTGTTCTCCGTCTGTCCTTCTTTTTCCCATCGCTGAATTTCTTTCAGCGTATATCCGCCCCATATGCTTTCTGCGTTTTGTGTCAGCAGGACACTAAAAGAAGCTGTGTAAGGCGGCTCCTGCGAAAATTCCGGCGCATATTGGACGGTTCCCTCTGCCAGGATATCCGTCTCTGATACCCTGCTTACTTTAGAGATTTCCGGTTTCTCATGTCCATATACCGCCGTGGGAGTAAACCCGCCGATTTCTACGTTCCCATCCGTCAGTCTCATATTCCCGTTCATCTCATAGTCACTGTTTCCAACAGAATTCTGCATATAGGCCTTCAGTTTGTCTTCCGGGATTTTCCATCCGCTTGTACCATCGCTCAGCTCCGTAATCTCCGGGGCGGCGCCTTCAATAAAAGGTACCGACAGCCAGACAGACCAGGTAAGAAACCTGTCCAGAAAATCCTGATCAATTTCTTTATTCTCCGAAAAATACATTCCGTTCCCCCCGGCGTCCACAGCCGCCAGAAGATCCAAAAGATCCGTCACTTTCTCCTGAGCTTCGCCGCTCAGCACAGGTTCTTCCTCCGCCGCCATACATGGCTGTACAAAGAGCAGCGCAGCTATAATAAGGCACAAAAATTTTTTCATAAGATCCTCCTTCCTTTCCTGAAAACACACATGATTCTTTTTCCTTTATTATATTAAATCTTCCCGCCTTTCTCAATATTTTCCCTCTCAATATTTTCCCCCTCTTGTCCCTCATCCTGTTTCAGGTTATAATAAAAAACGCTGATATTGCTCAGCGCAGTCTGACATCTTAAATAATCTGAACAGGAGATGAATATCTGTGAACAAAAAAGAAATATCCGAAATTAAAAAGCAGTTCACGCCCGCCAACTGCGCGATCACGCGCATCTGCGGCTGCTATGTGGACGGCGAAAAAAATAAAAAGACCAAATTGAAGGAGGCTTTTCTCTCGCTTTCAGAGGAGGAGGCTTTCAAATACTTTGAGATTTTCCGCAAAACGCTTTCCGGAACCATAGGAAAAAATCTTATCAACATGGAATTCCCCCTCGAACAGGAAAAAGAAGGCGGCGCCCAGGAATTCCTGCTCCGTCTCAGGGAGAGCAAACTTCAGGACGACGCCCTTGTGGACGAGTTCTATGACAGGGTCATCGACTCTTATGATTACGGAGAAAATTACTATATCATCCTGATCCACGCAGTTTACGATATCCCGGGCAAGTCTTCCGACGGACTGGAGATGTTCGACGCTTCCGACGAGATTTACGACCACATTCTCTGCAGCATCTGTCCGGTTAAGCTTTCCAAAGCAGGACTGTGCTACAATGCGGAAACAAATCATATCGAAGACCGCATCCGCGACTGGCTCGTGGAAATGCCGGATCTGGGATTCCTTTTCCCGGTCTTCAACGACCGGAGCACGGATATTCACGGGATCCTCTATTACTCCAAAAACGCCGAGCAGCTGCGAAGCACTTTCGTGGACCAGCTCTTCGGCTGCGAAGTTCCTCTTTCCGCAGGAGGCCAGCGAGATACTTTCAACACACTGGTAGAAGAAACCCTGGGCGAAGACTGCGCCTACGATACCGTCATGAACATCCACGAAAAGCTCAACGAATGGGTGGAATCTCAGAAAGATTCTCCGGATCCCGCCATCCTCACCAAACCGGAAGTAAAGCGCCTCTTTGAGGAATGCGGCGTGGAGGAGGAAAAGCTGGAAGATTTTGACGCCCGCTACGAGGCCACGGCGGGAGAGGACGCCTCCCTTATGGCAGCCAACATCACAAATACCCGACGGATGGAGATCAAGACTCCGGATGTGGTGATCCATGTGGATCCGGACCGGGCGGAGCTTGTGGAAACGCGGGTGATCGACGGCAGACGCTGCCTGGTGATCCCCATGGAAGACAATGTGGAGATCAACGGTATCCGCGTGACTGCCGGAACCCAAAACTATTGACAACCGCCGTCATTCCGACTATAATCATCCATGGTAATTACATATTGTGCCAGCAGAAAGCTGCAGGAAAGAGGTTTTGACCCGCCGAAGGAATAATACTCTCAGGTGTTTTCTAAAAGAAAACGGGACTGCAGCCGGATGGCTCTCTGGAGAATCCCGCCTAACGGGTGCCGAAGGTGAAAGGAAACGAAGTTTCTGAATCTCTCAGGCAAAAGGACAGTGAATGAACAGACAGATTCTATATCTGTTTTTTATTCGTGTACAAAGGTTCACGGGAGTTTCTCCTGTGAACCTTCTTTTATTTCCGCACTGCGGACATTATGTAAAATATATACTTATACGAGGGGAATTATGGAACTTATCACAAACATTGTAGACAGTGTCAACACATTTCTCTGGGATTACGCCCTGCTGTTCCTTCTTCTGGGAAGCGGCGTTTTCTTCACCTTCATGCTCCGCTTTATCCAGGTGCGCAAATTCGGCGCCGGCATGAAAGCCCTGTTCGGCAACTTCTCTCTCCACGGAGAAAGCGGCGAGAACGGCCTCAGCTCCTTTCAGGCTCTGACCACCGCCATCGCGGCTCAGGTAGGAACAGGAAATATCGCGGGAGCAGCCACCGCCATCGCGGCCGGCGGTCCGGGAGCGATTTTCTGGATGTGGGTGAGCGCCTTCTTCGGCATGGCTACCATTTACGCCGAAGCGGTTATGGCGCAGCATACCAGGGTTGTCAAAGACGGCTCTTTTGTAGGAGGTCCGGTGTACTATATCCAGTACGCGTTCAAGGGTCGGTTCGGCCGGTTCCTTGCCGGTTTTTTCTCCGTGGCTCTCATTCTTGCCCTGGGCTTTATGGGAAATATGGTGCAGTCCAACTCCATTGGAGATTCCTTTAAAAACGCCTTTAACGTAAGTCCTCTGGCTGTGGGAATCTGCGTTGCAGTCGTGGCCGGATTTATTTTCCTGGGCGGTATCCGCAGGATCGCCCGTTTTACCGAAAAAATCGTGCCGCTTATGGCCCTCCTGTATATCGTCGGCTGTCTGATCATTTTATTTACGCATCTTCCCGGCGTTGCGGAGGCATTTAAGAACATTTTTGTGGGAGCCTTTTCTCCCCGCTCCGTTGCCGGCGGAATGCTGGGCGTAACCGTGCAGAAAGCCATGCGCTACGGCGTTGCCAGAGGTCTGTTTTCCAATGAGGCCGGCATGGGCTCCACGCCCCACGCCCACGCTACTGCCGATGTGAAGCATCCGGCAGATCAGGGTATTATCGCTATGATGGGCGTATTTATCGATACCTTTATCATCCTTACGCTCACTGCCCTTGTAATTCTTTCCACCGGCGTATGGAACAACGGCCTGACCGGATCCGCCCTGGCGCAGAGCGCTTTTGATTCTGCCTATGGATCCTTCGGAAAAATCTTCGTGGCGATCTGTATGCTGTTCTTCGCCTTCACTACTATTGTAGGCTGGTATTATTTCGGCGAGGTCAACGTCCGCCATCTCTTCGGCGATAAGGCTGTAAAGATCTATGCGGTTCTGGTTGTGATCTTCGTTATTACCGGTTCTACCCTGAAGGTGGATCTTGTGTGGAACATGTCCGACATGTTTAACGGCCTGATGGTGCTTCCCAACCTGATCGGCCTTCTTGCCTGTACGGTAGTGGTGCGCAGGCTGACGAAGGAATACGAAGAAAAGAAGAAATCGCAGTCCTTATAAAAAAAATCATACTTTATTGTTTTGGCTCCGTACAGAAATGCATATACGGAGCCAAAGCAAATTTAAAAATCTTTTCATGCTTTCATTGCTTCAAGGGCAGAAATCTGTACCGCTCTGTTCGACGGGAAGAATCCGGCTCCTACTCCCATAATTACGGAAAAAAGAACGGCGGCGCCGATCAGCCACGGCGGTATGATGGAAAGAGCTGCCCCTGAAGTCCCTTCCTCCATCATCATTAGCCCGTCTCCTGTCAGAGACGATCCCATATATGTATTCATAATCCATGAAACACCGCAGCTTACCAGAGCACCTGCTATTCCTCCAATGAATCCGATCATCCCGGCCTCTATGAGAAATTCTTTGCGTATATCTGAAAGCGAGCAGCCCAGGGCTTTCAAAATCCCGATTTCCCGTGTTCTTTCCACTATAGACATGATCATGGTATTTGCAATTCCGATAGCAGCCACAAAAAGAGAAACAGCCCCCAGTCCGGCCAGCATCATCTGCTTTTGTTTCACACTTTCTTCCATAGGTTTTCGAAGGCTTTCCATAGAGCTGGTCTGGTATCCCAGCCTTTTAATTTCTTTTTCCACGGAGTCCACATGGCTGATATCATCTACATCCACCAGAACCCGGGAATATTCCCTGCTTAATTTAATGTTTGTCTCTTTGCGGATTTCTTTCTGGATACGGTCGAAATCACGCATCCCCATAATAATTCCGCCCTCGGTTTCATCTCCCTTATCAAAATCCTGTTTCGTTACCCCGACAACCGTCAGCTTCTGAATGCCTTTCCAGGATGCTTTGGCACTGTTTTGTTCCTGGATGCCGTCCGCTGCTTTTTCTTCCTTTTTCGCCACTTCGACGGGAGTCTGAAGAATCGGGAAATAAGGCTGAGCATTCTCATCGCTCCAATAATCCACCATATTTTTTCCGTCAGGTCTCCTGCTGTCCACAAACTGGTAGGCAAGGTGCTCGCCTGCCAGCACTTCGTTTTCTCTTCCAGAAATCATTTTTCCATCTTTAATTTCATAGCCTGCAGCCTCAAGATCCTTTTCAGGAATTCCAACAATGGTCGTATAATTACACTGAAAACGGGCCTGGTCTCCTGCAATCAGATTAAGCTCTTCCAGATCCATCTCCTTTTTGGGTACCACCGCCTTAATATTCTGTAGCTTTCTGATTTTATCGACGCCTTTTTTGTCAAGAAGGCGGCGTTTTGCAACATTCTGAGGCGCTGACGTTACAGTAATACGCATTAAATTTCCCATTCCTTCCAGCATCTGCTCCTGGGACTTTTTCATTCCAATCCCCAGGGATATCATAATAACAACTGCACAGCAGCCGATTACCACACCGGAAACTGTCAGAAGAGTCCTGCTTTTTCGTCTGTACAGATTTCGGACACTTAATCCTAGAATATCCCTCCAAGTCATCTTAAAAGTCTTCTTCCTCCATCCTCCATTTTCGTTTTTTCATCCCGGACACACCCGCAGCCAAGGCTGCTGCGATTCCGCCTCCTCCGGCAGCCAGCACTCCTGTTTTTACTTTGCTTCCGGAATCCATACCTGTCTGTCCCTCTGCTCCTGTCATCATATCCTCGCCGAACAGTTCCTCGTCTGCTTCAAATTCCCCTTCTGCAATATGGAAAACCTTCTCTTTTTTCACTGTCTTTTCCTGTCCGGCAGAATTTTCGTAAGTCAAAATAATCTGAACCTTCCGATCTCCGGCTTCCTCCGGTGTGACGAAAAAATCCAGAGTTCCGCTGGTACCGGCCTCCACATTTCCCAGATATTTGTAAGTTTCTCCGGCTTTCATCTCTGTCTTTATAACTGCCTCCACATTGCTCACAGATATTTTCCCCTTATTTACATAGGGCAGCGAAACGGTAAACTCTTCTCCCGCTGAGGGCTCATCCATCGTCTGAATTTCTCCGGCGCTGAAGCGGTCGGGAATCTGCACCGGAATGGAAATTTTCTGCGCCGCCTCTACTTCTGTCCGTTCGCCATTCTTCATGTATTCATATTTAAAATTCAGAGTAATATCCGCGCTGTCAGTCTTTCCGTCTTCGGAGGTCTTCAGACGGATACCTGTGCGGTAAGTTTCCTGGGGTTTCAGAACCTTCACATATACCATATTGGAGGAACCCTGCAGAGAAGCCGTCTCCCCTGTTTCTATACTTACCACCATATTTTCCACATTTAATTTTTCGTTTGTATTGCAGATAGTGATATTTGTCTGAAAAGTCTTTCCGGCAGAAGCGTCTTCGTCATAATCATACTGACTGACAATAACTCTTGGAACCATGGGATCTGCATTTTTCTTCTCTTCCCCTGAGGATTCCACTCCACCGATATATGCTTCTCCTCCTGACGCACCATAGGATGCCGTATTGTCTACAAAAACAGCTTTGCTCTCTGACGTATTTACAGGGATCAGCAGCACCTCCTGCCGCTCTGTTTCTTTTCCCTCCGGTTCATGCTGAAAAACAGTTCTCACCTTCAGCCTTAACGTCTGTCCCTCTTCTTTTATATCTCCGGCATGAAGCCGGATATTTATTTTTTCTGTTGCCCCAGGCTGTATTGTCGGCAGATCGAACGTTTCTTTTTTGTATGCTGAATGCAGACTGAGCTCTTGCGGCAGTTCCAGATTCATCCTGCCGTCCCTGATATTTCCAGATGTCCATGTATTTTTTAAAAGTACCGTGATCCTGAAATCTTTATTGGCTCTGATTCCTTTTTCCAGCTTTTCTCTTGTAATATATAAAGTACCGCTCTGACTTTTTTCCTCTTCCTGAACCGGTTTTTCCTGCCCCTCTTCCGGATTCTTCTGCGGGCTTTGAAATTCCGGATCCGGCTGCTGCGTAGGCTGGGATTCCTGTCCCTGATTTCCTGATTGATCCGGTGTCTGCACTGGATCTCCGGATGTAAAATCAACAGAGGGAAGCTCAGTATCTGCTGGAGGGACAGAAGTCTCCTCTGAAGTTTTTTTCTCCGCATTATCAGGAGCTGACGGGGAATCGGAAAATTCCGGCAAAGTGCCATCCGGCGCCGATACCGGCGCTTTCAGCTGTTCGGCGGGATTTTGTATCTGTACATCGGCAGGCGTCTCCGGCATTTCGTCTGCGCCTGCCGCCCTGCCCTCTTCTGTTATCTGTACCGGATTTTCCGGTTCCGCGCCATAAACCTGACAAGTGCTTCCCGCCAGCAGAAATATCGCTGCCACAGCGGCCGCCGCTCTTATTTTTCCTTTTTTTCTTGCTTTTCCTGTTTTCATATAGATTTCTGAAGTACCGCCTTTCCTGAATTTTTTCTATCAATTTGAAATTACTATAGCGTTAATGTCTCTACTTTTTCTTTTGTTCGTCCTTTACAATTTTCCCATCAATTAAGGTAATAATCCGATCCGCATAGGAGGCCATATGAGGGTCGTGCGTTACCAGGACAATAGTCTGGTTATTCTGTCTTGCCATTTCTGTGATCATTTCCATAATCTGAGCCGTTGTTTTTGTATCCAGATTTCCAGTTGGTTCGTCCGCAAACACTACCTTGGGATCTGTCACAAAAGCTCTTGCAATCCCCACCCTCTGCTGCTGTCCTCCTGACATCTGAGACGGATAGTGATGGATTCTTTTCTCCAGCCCCACCCGTTTTAATAAATCTTCCGCTCTTTTGTTCCGCTCCTTTTTCGGATATCCCTGAAACATCATGGGAAGAGCCACGTTTTCCAGAGCGGTCAGACCCGGAAGCAGATTATACGCCTGAAAGATAAATCCTATATGTTTTCTCCGAAAAGAAACCATATCCGCTTCCCTGAGCTTTGTAATATCTGTTTTTCCCATAAAAATCTCCCCGGAAGTGGGCTTTTCCATCCCGGCCAGATGATTCAAAAGTGTACTCTTCCCCGAACCTGATGTTCCAAAAATACAGCAGATTTCTCCCCTTTGTATTTCTGCACTTACGCCATGGAGAGCTACAACGCTTTCGTCTTCCAGTTTATATACTTTCCGGAGCCTGTTTATCCGTATCATAGCCCGATTTTTCACCGTTATCTTTTGAGCAGTGTCTATTTTCTCTTCCATAATAAAAGACTCCTTTCTAATTCATACTCCAAGATTAATCATCTTTTCTTAGAATAAGATTAGAAAGAAGTCTCTTTTTTGTGAACAAATTATGATAAAGAATCAAATCTTACGCAGAACTCCGTTCCCTTCCCGGCGGCACTTTCTACTGTGATCCTGGCTCTATGATATTGTACGATCTGCCATGCCATAGAAAGCCCCAGCCCCAGCCCCTTTTTCTTCCGGGAAGCGCCGCCCCGGTAAAATCGCTCCCAGATATGGGGAAGATCCTTTTCCTCTATCCCCATCCCGTTGTCCTTTACTTTCAGCCGGACGATTCCGTTCTCTTCTGTCAGAGAAACCTGTATTTTCCCTTTCTCTCTGCCGTAGCGGTATGCATTTCTCAGAAGGTTGTCCAGCATCGTCCGGTACAGCCGGGGATTGACCTTCAGCCATATACCTTCCCTGATCTCTGTTTCCAGTGTGATTTCCTGCTCCGGGAGCATGGCGGCGTCCTGGCAGATATCCCGGGTCAGCGCGCTGACGTTCGTATCCTCCATGGGATAATCTCCGGTATTCTGCTCTATTCTGGTCAGGAGCAGAAGGGTTTCGATAAGCTGCGACATACGGTATCCCTGACGCTGCACTACCTGAAGAGCTTCTTTAAGTTCTTTGTGATCCACAGTATTTGTCAGGGCATACTCGCATTGCGCAAGGATAACCGTTACAGGCGTACGCAATTCATGGGACGCATTGGAGGTAAACTGTCTCTCCGCCTCAAAATTTTTTTCCAGTCTGTCAAACATGGCGTTAAAGTTTTCCGCCAGTGCGGCCAGCTCATCTCCCGTATCCTTTGTCTTGACTCTTCTGGTCAGGTCGCCGCTTTTTCTTATATTTTCCGCTGTCCGGCTGATCCGGGAAACAGGCTGCAGGAAACGTCCAGCCAGCCAGTATCCTCCCAAAAGAGCTGCCGCCAGTATCAAGGGAAATACCAGAAGGATATCCCACAGACCGGAAAGCAGATAGGCTGTATCCGTCCCCGAATAAGCAAGCCCCCGCACCCACAGGCCTCCGTCCTCCAACGCTATATATCGATCGTAAAGACAGCATCTGCTCCCCTCTGCCTTGAGCCTTCGGATCTGGCCGTCATGCAGCGGTATCTCCTTATCTTCTCCGTAAAGGAACAGTCCGCAGGCTCTTGTCTGATCCTCATGATAAATTGTAAGAAAAACAGAATCCTGCAGAAAAACAGAGCTTTCTATTTCCTTTGCCCCGCTTCCTCTGAGAACTGCCTGGACTTCCGGCTCCTTTCCGATTATTTCCGCACACTGGTCAACTGTGAGCTGAAGCTGGTCGAGAACATCATTTTCAATCTTCACGCGGTACAGGGATATGACGGCAATCCCCATAAGCAGACACATCAGCAGCAGCGCCAGAGAAAACCAGAGGGTGATCCGCCATCGGAATCTGCTTTTTTTCATATTTTTTCTCCATTCTCTTCCACGCGCATCACATATCCGATACCTCGGACCGTATGAATCAGTTTTCTTTGCCCGTCTGCTTCTATTTTCTTTCTCACATAATTCATATAAACGTCTACCACATTGCCGCTGCCTTCAAAATCATATCCCCAC
>CALWGI010000072.1 GCA_944380045.1 uncultured Blautia sp. | reverse complement strand
CTTTATATGGCGTTCCGATTAATACTAATGTTTTTACTTTTTGCGGGAAATCCAAAGCATAATTTAAAGCCAAAACGCCACCTAACGAAAGGCCGCATAAATGAATCTGTCCATCTGTTTCATTGCAGTATTTTACAAATGAGGAATATAGATTTTCATAGCTTGCCTCTTTTCCTTCAAGAATGGAGGACAGATCCGGACACACAATATCTTCGTTGTCTGCCATGTATGAAATTGTTTTTTCCCAACTTGTCGCCTTGTGTCCTGAGCCGTGGACAAAAATTTTTGCTGCCATAAGTATTTTCCTCCCTTCCGCATGCTTTCATTATACAGAATGAATGCGAAAAAGACTACTGAAAATGATGGGGAAACAGATGTGATACGTTTGGTAAAACAGAAGTGATACGAAAACAGAGCTGAGCCGCATGGACATGCGGATTTCCTTGTTTTGCTGCGCCGCTTATTGTATGGCGAAAATCAAAACTCGCTGACGCTCAGACAGTTGATTTTCGCCATACGCTATGCTCGCAAAATCTGCGGAAATCCTGCAGTATCCGTGCAGCTCGGCTCTGTTTTCTTTTATCATCTGGTTTACCGGGAATGCATCGCTGCGTTTGCTTTTTTCTTTTCTGTACATTGACGTTATTATAAGTCAGACATAAATGCTTATGTGCCACAAAGTTCTTTAAACTATAAATAAAATATGTCAGTGGCATGAGTAAGATCCATTCTGTCTTACTGGGCTATAGTAGTATGAACGGATGCAGGAGAGCAGTATAACCGAGAAACGTATCCGTTACAGCAATATAAACAGGAAACATTTCTGGTGAAGAGTGAACAAAGAAGGAAATGCAGGGGAGGCTGTCGGCAGAGAACCGCAGATTTTGCGAGCATAGCGCAGCCGCCGGATCAGCTGTCTGAGCGAGAGCGAGTTCTGATCCGGCGTGCTGCAATAAGCGGCGGAGCAAAAACAAGGTTCTCAACCGGCCTCCCCTGCATTCCTTTTTGTCATCTCCTCACAAAATTATCCTTTTCATCTGTATTACATTCCCGTTACAGAGGTTAAATTTTTAACAAAAACAGGGAAATCTATTGAAATAAATTTGAAAAAAGAGTACAATTATAATCGGCTGAAATTTTGTTTATATTTAAATTTTTATAAAATGGAGGGCAAAAGAGAATGAGTAATGCAACACAAAGCTTAGCAGGCACAAGAATTACTTCTCTGCTTGATGCGAACAGTTTTGTTGAGATCGGCAAAAGTATCACAGCCAGAGCCACAGATTTCAACATGGCTGAGAAAAAAGCGCCTTCAGACGGTGTGATCACCGGCTATGGTGTGATTGACGGAAATCTGGTGTATGTATACAGCCAAGACGCTTCCGTGTTAAACGGAACAGTCGGCGAAATGCATGCAAAGAAGATCTCCTCACTGTACGATCTTGCAATGAAGACGGGAGCTCCGGTGATCGGCCTTGTGGACTGCGCGGGTATGAGACTGGAGGAGGCTACAGACGCACTGGAAGCATTCGGCGGAATTTATCTGAAACAGACTCTGGCGTCCGGGATGATCCCGCAGATCACCGCGATCTTCGGAACATGCGGCGGCGGAATGGCAGTTGTTCCGGCTCTTACTGATTTCACGTTCATTGAGGAGAAGAAGGGCAGAATGTTCGTAAATACTCCCAATGCGCTGGAAGGCAATTATATTCAGAAGAAGGATACTTCAGCCGCTTCCTTCCAGAGTGAGGAGACAGGACTGATCGACAGAACAGGTTCCGAGGCGGAGATCCTTGGCTGGATCCGTCAGCTGGTAGGACTTCTTCCTTCCAACTTCGAAGACAATGATTCCTTTGACGAGTGCACAGACGATCTGAACCGTGTATGCGCTGATATCGCTGCATGTGCCGGCGACACCGCGCTTGCTCTTTCCAGGATCGCTGACAACAATCTTTTCTTTGAGACAAAGAAGGATTACGGCAAAGATATGGTGACAGGATTCATGAGACTGAACGGAGCTACCGTGGGCGCTGTTGCCAACAGAAGCGAGATCTATGACGAAGAAGGAAAGAAAGCAGAAGAATTCGACGGAACAATCTCCGCAAGAGGCGCGAGAAAAGCTGCCGATTTTGTGAAATTCTGCGACGCTTTTGACATTCCTGTTCTTACACTGACCAACACAACCGGATTTAAGGCGACTCTCTGCAATGAGAAAATGATGGCGAAATCTGTCGGCGCACTGGTTCACGCATTCGCGGACGCTACCGTTCCGAAAGTAAACGTTGTGATCGGCAAGGCATACGGAACCGCTTATGTGGCAATGAACAGCAAATCTGTGGGAGCAGATTATGTTTACGCATGGGATAACGCTGAGATCGGCATGATGGATGCTTCCCTTGCGGCGAAGATCATGTATCCCGGCGAGGACGCGGCAGTCCTGAATGAGAAGGCAGCAGAGTACAGAGAACTGCAGTCCAGCGTGGAATCTGCAGCGGCAAGAGGATATGTGGATACAGTGATCGCACCGGAAGACACGAGAAAATATGTGATCGGTGCCTTTGAGATGCTGTTCACAAAAAGAGAAGACCGTCCCGCTAAAAAGCACAGCGCGGTCTGAGTGAGGTGAGCATATGAATCAGATGTTAAAAAGAGCGTCTTCTGTCTGCGCTGCTCTTGTCTGCACCGCGTCGCTGACCATATCAGGCGCGTCACTGGTCATGGCGGCGGACGAGGTTGACGAGGCTGTAAAAGAGCAGATCGTTATGATGGCGGAAGGCCTTACCGATACGATTATTCCGTTAAGCGAAGAGGAGATCGACGCTTATCTGGAATCAGGCGACGACTTTACGGAAGAAGCCATGAACGCGTGGATGGGCGTCCGCGACGATCTGGGCGAGCTGAAAGAAACCGGCGAGACAGAAGTGGTATATTCCGACAATCAGTACACTGCTACAGTTCCTGTTACATTTGAAAAGGAAGACGCAGAGTTTGTTTATGTATTTGACGAGACGATGATGCCGCTGTCCACAAGTGTCAATATAAAGTATTCACTGGCGACCACACTTAAGAACGCAGCGCTGAATACGGTTATGGGACTTGGCACCGTGTTTGTGGTACTTGCACTGCTGATCTTTCTGATCTCTCTGTTTAAGTACATCCCGGGGTCTGCGGCGGCAAAGAAAAAAGAAGAAAAAGAAGCAGCGCCCGTACCTGCACCTGCGGCAGCACCTGTACCTGCGGCGCCTGCAGCACCGGCGTATGACGACAAAGAGCTTGTGGCAGTTATCACAGCAGCGATCGCCGCGTCTGAGGGAACTTCTCCCAGCGGCTTCGTAGTACGTTCCATTCGTAAGATCAACCGTAAAAGAAGGTAAATCATAGGAGGATAATAAAATGAAAAGTTATACAATTACCGTTAACGGAACAGCATATGAAGTAACTGTAGAAGAAAGAGGCGCAGCGGCGCCTGTTGCGGCACCCGCAGCAGCTCCTGCACCCGCAGCACCCGCACCCGCGGCAGCACCGGCACCTGCTCCGGCTCCCGCACCGGCACCTGCGGCAACACCCGCAGCCGGAACCGGCGCTGTAAAAGTAACAGCATCCGTTCCCGGAAAAGTTGTAAAGATCGTTGCTCAGCCGGGACAGGCACTGAAACCGGGCGACAGCATCGTTATCCTGGAATCCATGAAGATGGAAATTCCGATCGTTGCTCCTCAGGAGGGAACTCTTGCAAGCATCGATACAACAGAAGGAGCTTCCGTAGAGAACGGAGACATCCTGGCAACAATGAACTAGGACTGGAGGTAATCAAATGTCGTATATTACAGAAACCCTGTCCAACCTGGTTCATCAGACAGCATTTTTTAACCTTACCTGGGGCAACTATCTGATGATCGCGGTGGCGTGCGTGTTCTTATTCCTTGCCATTAAAAAAGGCTTTGAACCGCTTCTTCTGGTTCCTATTGCCTTCGGTATGCTTCTGGTAAATATTTATCCGGATATCATGGCCAGCCCGGAAGAGACAAGCAACGGCGTGGGCGGTCTGCTTCATTACTTCTATCTTCTGGATGAGTGGAGTATCCTGCCGTCCCTGATCTTCATGGGAGTAGGCGCCATGACAGACTTTGGTCCCCTGATCGCGAACCCCAAGAGCTTCCTCATGGGAGCGGCTGCCCAGCTGGGTATCTATGTAGCTTACTTCCTTGCGATCTTCATGGGATTCAACGACAAGGCGGCAGCAGCCATCTCCATCATCGGTGGAGCCGACGGCCCTACATCCATTTTCCTTGCGGGCAAACTCGGACAGTCCGCGCTGATGGGCCCCATTGCGGTGGCGGCGTATTCCTATATGTCTCTGGTACCCATTATCCAGCCGCCCATCATGAAACTCTGTACAACAGAAAAAGAGCGTAAGATCAAGATGGATCAGCTCCGTCCTGTAAGCAAACTGGAAAAGATTCTTTTCCCCATTGTGATCACCATCGTTGTATGTCTGATCCTTCCCACAGTAGCTCCTCTGGTAGGTATGCTGATGCTTGGCAACCTGTTCCGTGAGTCAGGTGTGGTAAAACAGCTTACAGAGACTGCTTCCAACGCGATGATGTACATCGTGGTTATCCTTCTTGGTACGTCCGTAGGCGCTTCCACAAGCGCAGAGGCGTTCCTGAATCTTGATACTATCAAAATCGTTGTTCTCGGTCTGGTTGCATTCGCATTCGGTACCTTCGGCGGCGTAATGCTGGGTAAACTGATGTGCAAGCTTTCCGGCGGCAAGATCAATCCGCTGATCGGTTCCGCGGGCGTATCCGCAGTTCCGATGGCAGCCCGTGTATCCCAGAAGGTGGGCGCGGAGGCAGATCCCACCAACTTCCTTCTGATGCACGCTATGGGTCCGAACGTTGCCGGTGTTATCGGAACCGCTGTAGCGGCCGGTACATTCATGGCTATCTTTGGAGTAATGTAATACCGTAAACCGGACTTTAGAGTAAATAAGGAGAAAGACAATGGCAGAATTAGAAAAAAAACCTGTAAAAATTGTGGAAACAGTTCTGCGTGACGCGCATCAGTCCCTGATCGCAACAAGACTGAGCACAGAGCAGATGCTTCCTATCGTTGATAAAATGGATCAGGTAGGCTACCACGCGGTAGAGTGCTGGGGCGGCGCTACCTTTGACGCATCCCTCCGTTTCCTGAAAGAGGATCCGTGGGAGAGACTCCGTAAATTCCGCGACGGCTTCAAACATACCAAGCTGCAGATGCTTTTCCGCGGACAGAACATTCTGGGATACCGTCCCTATGCGGATGACGTTGTTGAATACTTTGTTCAGAAATCCGTGGCAAACGGAATCGATATTATCCGTATCTTTGACTGCCTGAACGATATGCGTAACCTGAAGACAGCAGTAAAGGCCGCGAATAAGGAGAAAGCCCACGCGCAGGTGGCTCTTTCCTATACACTGGGCGACGCCTATACTCTGGAATACTGGACCAATATCGCGAAAGAGATCGAAGAGATGGGAGCAGATTCCATCTGTATCAAGGATATGGCCGGACTTCTTCTTCCCTATCAGGCGACTGAGCTTGTGGGAGCTCTGAAGGAGGCTGTAAGCATTCCGATCGATCTTCATACCCATTACACTTCCGGCGTGGCTTCCATGACTTACCTCAAAGCAGTGGAGGCAGGCGTGGATATCATTGATACCGCAATTTCACCTTTTGCCCTGGGAACATCCCAGCCGGCAACAGAGGTTATGGTCGAGACATTCAAGGGAACTCCCTACGATACTGGATTCGATCAGAATCTTCTGGCAGAGATCGCCGATTACTTCCGTCCGATCCGCGACGAGGCTCTTGACAGCGGTCTGTTGAATCCGAAGAACCTGGGCGTTAACATCAAGACTCTGCTGTATCAGGTTCCCGGCGGAATGCTTTCCAACCTGACTTCCCAGCTGAAAGAGCAGCACGCGGAAGACAAGTTCTACGATGTGCTTGAGGAAGTTCCGAGAGTCCGCAAAGACCTTGGAGAGCCGCCGCTTGTTACTCCGTCTTCCCAGATCGTTGGAACCCAGGCTGTATTCAACGTTCTCATGGGCGAGAGATACAAGATGGTTACGAAGGAAACCAGGGATATCTTAAGCGGCAAGTACGGCGCTACCGTTAAACCGTTTAATCCTGAAGTACAGAAGAAATGCATCGGCGATACCGAGCCGATCACCTGCCGTCCGGCAGACCTTCTGGACAACGAGCTTGATAAACTTGAGCAGGAGATGGCTCCCTATAAAGAGCAGGATGAGGATGTTCTTTCCTACGCGCTGTTCCCGCAGGTTGCCATGGACTTCTTCAAATACCGTCAGGCGCAGGAGACCAAGGTGGACGAGACAGAGGCGGATACAAAGAACGGAGCATATCCGGTTTAATTCTGAATCAACTTTAAAAGACAGACGGGATGATCTCCGGTCTGCAAAAATAATCACAGGCCCGTCAGATTTTCTGACGGGCTTGCTGTCCAGAAAGGAAACAGATGAAAAGAGTTCTGATCGTGGGAGGAGGAGCCGCCGGAATGTTTGCCGCGGCTGTTGCGGCTCAAAAGGGCTGCGAGGTTTTTCTCTTTGAAAAGAATGAAAAACTTGGTAAAAAACTTTATATTACCGGAAAAGGCCGGTGCAACGTCACGAATGACTGCGGACCGGAAGAACTGCTTTCGGCGGTGGTGCGCAACAGAAAGTTTCTGTACAGCGCTTTCTATACTTTCGGAAGCAGAGATATGATGGATTTCCTGGAAAAGGCGGGAGTTCCGCTTAAGACGGAGAGAGGAAACAGGGTTTTTCCGGTGTCCGATCATTCTTCTGATATTATCCGCGCCCTGGAGCGCCGTATCAGGGAATACGGAGTCCACATCCGCCTTAAAAGCACTGTGAAAAGCCTGTATACTGACAACGGCAGAGTTTCCGGCCTGTATCTTCAGGACGGGAGCCTTCACAGGGGCGACGCGGTGATCGTAGCCACGGGAGGCCTTTCTTATCCGTCCACCGGTTCCGACGGGGACGGATACAGATTCGCCGGAGAATGCGGCCTTCAGGTGACGGAGCTTGCGCCCTCGCTGGTTCCCCTGCGCACGAAGGAGGAGTATATCCCCAGAATGCAGGGACTTTCCCTGAAAAATGTCACACTGACCGTAAAAAACGGAAAAAAGATTCTCTATCAGGATTTCGGAGAAATGATGTTCACACATTCCGGTATCACCGGCCCTCTGGTCCTCTCCGCAAGCGCCCATATCGGAGACGCCTTAAAAAAACAGGGAGAACTTCCGGCTTTCATCGATCTGAAACCGGCCCTTACGGAAGAACAGCTTGACGCGCGGATCCTCAGAGAATTTGAGACCGGAAAGAACAAACAGTTTAAAAATGTGATCAGCGTCCTCTTTCCCGCATCGCTGACTCCCGTAATGGTGGAAATCGGCGGGATCCCGCCGGAAAAGCCGGTACACGAGATTTCCAGGGAAGAGAGACATCATTTCGGTTCTCTGATAAAGAATTTCCCGGTGACTGTTACGGGACTTGGAGAATTTAAAGAAGCTGTGATCACCAGGGGCGGAGTGGCGGTAAAAGAAATCAGCCCCTCCACCATGGAATCAAAAAAGGTGCCGGGACTTTATTTTGCCGGCGAAGTCCTTGATCTGGACGCCGTGACCGGAGGATACAATCTGCAGATTGCCTGGTCAACGGCCTATCTGGCTGCTCTGGCTGTCAGTGAAGCATAAAACAGGAGGAAATTACAGATGATCTATAATATCGCCATCGACGGCCCCGCTGGAGCCGGAAAAAGCACTATAGCGCGAAGAGTCGCAAAGGAACTGGCTTTTGTCTATGTGGACACAGGCGCCATGTACAGGGCGATGGCTCTGTATCTGATCCGTTCAGGAGCCGGTAAGGAGGACGTTAAAGAGTTTGGAAGACTTTGCCAGGGCGCCGATATCTCCATCGAATACCGGGAGGGAGAACAGACGGTGATCCTGAACGGAGAAAACGTTACCCCGTTTCTGCGGACAGAAGAGGTGGGAAATATGGCTTCCGTTTCCTCGGCGGATCCGAAGGTCAGAGAAAAGCTCCTGGATCTTCAGAGAAAGCTCGCCGCCAGTATGAGCGTAGTGATGGACGGAAGAGACATCGGGACAACGATTCTTCCGGACGCTGATGCGAAAATCTATCTCACCGCAAGTTCTCAGAAAAGAGCGGAGAGAAGATATAAAGAACTGACAGAAAAAGGGATTTCATGCTGTCTTGATGAAATCCGCAGGGATATCGAAGAACGTGACAGAAGAGATATGAACCGGGAGATCTCGCCTCTTCGGCAGGCTGAGGACGCAGTCCTGGTGGATTCCTCGGATATGACGATCGAGGAGGTCACGGAACGTATCCTTCAGATATGTCGTGAAAAATTTTCTTTGTCAGGCAGGGAGCAGAAGAAATGAAGGTTAAAACAGCAAAAACCGCCGGTTTCTGCTTCGGCGTCAGCCGCGCGGTAGATAAGGTGTACGAGCTTATTGAAGAGGGCGTTTCCCCTATCTATACCCTGGGCCCGATCATACACAACGAAGAGGTAGTGGGTGACCTGGAGGCAAAGGGAGTACGGGTAATTACGGAAGATGATCTTAAGAACCTGCGATCCGGAACAGTGGTGATCCGTTCCCACGGCGTGGGAAAAGCGGTATATCAGATGCTGGAATCCTCCGGACTTGACTGTGTGGACGTTACCTGCCCCTTTGTCCTTAAGATCCACCGCATTGTGGAGCGGGAGAGCAGAGCCGGCAGACATATTATCATTTTCGGCGATCCCTCTCATCCGGAGGTGAAAGGAATCTGCGGATGGTGCGGCGGACGCTTTACCGTGCTGAACACAGCCGAAGAGGCGGAACGCTTCCGGCCGGAGAGCGGCGAAGAGTTCTGTATCGTATCTCAGACGACATTTAATTACAACAAATTTCAAGAACTAGTTGAAATTCTCAGGAAAAAGAGGTATGATAATAATGTTTTAAATATTAGCAATATTTTAAACACTATTTGTAATGCTACCGAAGAACGGCAGAGAGAAGCAAAAACCATAGCCGGAGAGGTAGACACTATGCTGGTCGTCGGCGGCCGGCACAGTTCCAATACTCAAAAGCTGTTTGAAATATGTAAAGAGGAATGTGGAAATACTTACTATATACAAACACCTGTAGACTTGGATTCTGAAATGTTCCAACACAGTAGTTATGTAGGTATTACAGCAGGGGCGTCCACCCCAAAGAAAATTATTGAGGAGGTTCAAGAACATGTCAGAATTAAGTTTTGAACAGATGCTGGAAGATTCCGTAAAAACAATCAGAAATGGAGAGATCGTGCAGGGTACTGTCATCGATGTGAAAGATGATGAGATCATCCTGAATATCGGATATAAGGCAGACGGTATTATTACAAAGAGCGAGTACTCTAACGACAGCTCCATCGTGCTCGCCGATGCAGTGCATGTAGGCGATACCATGGAAGCGAAAGTACTGAAAGTAAACGACGGCGAAGGACAGGTTATCCTGACCTACAAGAGACTTGCTGCAGAGAAAGGCAACAAGCGTCTTGAGGAAGCATTTGAGACACAGGAAGTTCTGAAAGCGCCTGTAACCCAGGTACTTGACGGCGGACTGTGCGTGAATGTCGAGGAGACCAGAGTATTCATTCCTGCAAGCCTCGTTTCCGATACCTATGAGAGAGATCTGTCCAAGTATGCGGGACAGGAGATCGAATTCGTGATCACTGAGTTTAATCCCAGAAGACGCCGCATCATCGGTAACCGCAAGCAGCTTCTTCTTGCTGAGAAGGCTCAGAAACAGAAAGAGCTTATGGAGAGAATCCATGCAGGCGACGTTGTGACAGGCGTTGTGAAGAACGTTACAGATTTCGGCGCGTTTGTCGATCTTGGCGGCGCGGACGGTCTGCTTCATATCTCCGAGATGTCCTGGGGCAGAGTGGAGAATCCGAAGAAAGTATTTACAGTTGGACAGGA
>CALWGI010000071.1 GCA_944380045.1 uncultured Blautia sp. | reverse complement strand
GTCTGTCACAGCCAGAAAAGACTGATTTTCTGAAAACAGGACAGAAGAGAGGCAGGAGGAAAAATGCAGCGTTTTTTTGTAAAACCGCATCAGATCGACGAGGCCGCGCATCAGATCCATATAACAGGGACAGATGTAAATCACATAGCCAACGTGCTGCGTATGCGGCAGGGGGAGGAACTGTGGATCAGCGACGGCGAGAAAAAAGAATATCACTGTGCCATTGAGGCTCTGGGAGAAGAAGAGATCCTTCTTCATATCCTTTACGCACAGGAGCCGGATTATGAACTCCCCAGCCGTATCTTTTTGTTCCAGGGACTTCCCAAGGGGGACAAGATGGAGCTGATCATCCAGAAGGCGGTGGAACTGGGGGCTTACGAGATCATTCCTGTGGAGATGAAACGGTGCGTCGTCCGTCTGGACGGCAAAAAAGCCGAAAAAAAGACGGCCCGCTGGCAGCAGATCGCAGAGAGCGCCGCGAAGCAGTCCAAACGCATGCTGGTGCCCCGGGTCCATCCGGTGTTATCCTATAAAGAAGCACTTGCCTACGCCGGACAGCTGGACGTCCTTCTGATCCCCTATGAGCTTGCGGGAGGCATGGATGAGACAAAAAAGATTATCGGAAATATAAAGGGCGGCCAGTCCCTGGGAATTTTTATCGGCCCGGAGGGCGGGTTTGAGGAAGAAGAAGTAAAGATGGCAGTGGAAAAGGGCGCCAGCCCCATTACCCTGGGGAAAAGGATCCTGCGGACAGAAACGGCGGGAATGGCCATTCTATCTGTCCTGATGTTCCAGCTGGAGAGAGGAGAGTAATTAAAGTGGAAGTATATTTTGATAATTCCGCCACCACCAGGTGCTATGAATCCGTAAAGGATATTGTGGTAAAGACCATGATGGAGGATTACGGCAATCCCTCCGCCATGCACCGCAAAGGCGTGGAAGCGGAGAATTACGTAAAAAAATCCGCCGGGATCATAGCCGGAATCCTGAAAGTACAGGAAAAAGAAATCCTTTTTACCTCCGGCGGCACGGAATCCAACAACCTGGCGCTGATCGGCGCGGCCATGGCCAACAGGCGCAGCGGAAACCATATCGTGACCACTGTGGTGGAGCATGCGGCGGTAAGCCAGCCCGCGGCCTTCCTTCAGGAGCAGGGCTTCGAAGTCTCCTATGTGCCGGTAGATATTCAGGGCAGGATAAAGCTGGACGCACTGAAGTCCGTTCTCAGGCCGGACACCATCCTGGTATCCGTTATGTATGTAAATAATGAAGTGGGGGCGGTGATGCCTGTGGAGGAGATCGGGAAGCTTGTCCATGAGCTCAGTCCGAAAGCCCTTTTTCATGTGGACGCGATCCAGGCGTTCGGAAAATACCGTATACATCCCAGGAAAGCGGGGATCGACCTTCTTTCCGTCAGCGGTCACAAGATCCACGGACCAAAGGGAGTGGGCTTCCTTTACATCAGTGAAAAAGCGAAAGTGCAGCCGCTGATCCTGGGCGGAGGACAGCAGAACGGCATGCGGTCCGGCACGGACAATGTGCCGGGGATCGCGGGCCTTGGCGCCGCGGCAGAGGAAATCTACCGTGATCTTGAAAAAAACAACGAGCATCTTTACAGCCTGAAAGAATATATCGCCAAAGGCCTTGAGCGGATACCGGATATCAGGATCAACGGAATGCCCTTAAGAGAAGGCGCGCCCCAGATTTTGAGCATCAGCGTTATGGGAGTGAGAAGCGAGGTCCTTCTGCACGCGCTGGAAGACAGGGAGATCTATGTTTCAGCCGGAAGCGCCTGCTCAAGCCATAAGCGGAAACCCAGCGCCACACTGTCGGCGATGGGAATGTCCGGAGATCAGATCGAGAGTACGGTGCGTCTGAGCTTTTCAGAAAGTAATACAATGGAAGAGGCGGACTGCTTCCTCAGGGCAATGGAGGAGTTGGTTCCCATGCTGAGAAGATATTCAAGAAGATAAAAGAAGAACAGGAGAGAATCAATATGTTGTTTCACGCATTTCTGATCAAATATGCGGAGATCGCCATCAAGGGAAAAAACAGATACCTTTTTGAGGACGCGCTGGTAAAACAGATGCGTCTGGCGCTGGAGTCTGTGGAAGGCGACTTCCAGGTGATCAAGGAACAGGGAAGAGTGTACGTGCTCTGCCCGGAGAATTATGATTTTGACGAAGCGGTGGAAGCGCTTCAGAGAGTATTCGGTATCGTCGGCATCAGTCCGGTTATGATCTTCCCGGATCAGGGGCTGGAACAGACCAAAAAAGACGTGCTGGAATACATGCAGGCCAGGTATCCGGATTTTTCCGGGACCTTCAAGGTATATACAAGAAGAGCGAAGAAGTCCTATCCTGTTCCGTCCATGGAAGTCAGCGCCGAGCTGGGCGGAGTGATCCTGGATCATTTCCCGGGAGCGTCTGTGGACGTTCATACCCCGGAACTTACTCTGTCCGTGGAGATCAGAGAGAAGATCTATGTGTATTCCGAGACGCTGCCCGGACCGGGAGGAATGCCGGTGGGCACCAACGGAAAAGCCATGCTGCTTCTGTCAGGTGGTATCGACAGCCCGGTGGCGGGATATATGATCGCCAAGAGAGGCGTAAAGATTGACGCCGTATATTTCCATGCGCCGCCCTATACAAGCGAAAGGGCAAAACAGAAAGTTGTGGATCTGGCGAAACTGGTGGCGCGTTACAGCGGCCCCATCCGTCTCCATGTGGTGAACTTTACGGATATCCAGCTTTACATCTATGATCAGTGCCCTCATGAGGAACTGACTATTATCATGAGACGTTATATGATGAGGATCGCGGAACATTTCGCGAAAGAGAGCGGCTGTCTGGGACTGATCACGGGAGAGAGTATCGGACAGGTGGCCAGCCAGACACTGCAGAGTCTTGCGGCTACCAACGAGGTCTGCACGATTCCGGTATACCGTCCGCTGATCGGTTTTGACAAGCAGGAGATCGTGGAAATCTCCAGGAAGATCAATACTTTTGAGACGTCGATCCAGCCCTTTGAGGACTGCTGTACGATCTTTGTGGCGAAACATCCGGTTACAAAACCGAATCTGAATGTGATCCACAGATCAGAGACAAAACTCGATGAAAAGATCGATCAGCTGATGAAAGAGGCTATTGAGACTACAGAGATTATAGAGATCAAATAAAAAGGCAGGAGCATTATGCTCCTGCCGGAAAAATCTTATCTGAATGCCGCCGGGACGGCGGCTGTGAGATCAGTCGATCACATATGCCTCGACAACTTTGAGAATAGACTCCAGAAGGCTTCCTTCCGCATGGATATTCAGGTTGATGGGCTTGGACAGATCCAGGCTGAAAATACCCATGATAGACTTGGCGTCGATCACATATCTTCCGGATACGAGATCAAAGTCACAGTCAAATTTGCTGATCTCATTTACAAATGCCTTCACTTTATCGATAGAGTTCAGTGAGATTTTTAAAGTTTTCATTTTTAAGAACCCTCCCTTGGAATTTAGCTGTTATATGTAACTGCGGTTTGTTTTTACAGTCACTTTCTATGATTTATCTTACCTGTACATTTGTGAAAAGTCAAGGGAAAGGGTATTAAATTTCCGTAAATTCGGGCGCTTCCGCAAAGAGAAGCCGCCATTCCCAAAAGAGGAGAAATTTATTATGACAAAAAAAGCGGCGCTTCATAATCTGGGATGCAAGGTAAACGCATATGAGACAGAGGCCATGCAGCAGCTTCTGGAACAGGCGGGATACGAGATCGTTCCCTTCGGGGAAAAAGCGGACGTATACCTGATCAATACCTGTACGGTGACGAACATTGCCGACCGGAAATCCCGGCAGATGCTTCACAAAGCCAGAAAAATGAATCCTGACGCCATCGTGGTGGCTGCAGGCTGCTACGCCCAGACGGACACGGCGAAACTGAAAGAAGACGTGTCTGTGGATATCATTCTGGGAAATAACCAGAAGCATCAGATCGCTGATATTCTTGAAGAATATGAAAAAGAACATAAAAAAACGGCCCGCGTTATCGAGATAAACAGAACGAAAGAATATGAAGGTCTCTCTATCAGCCGCACGGCGGAACATGTGAGAGCTTACATTAAAGTGCAGGACGGGTGCAACCAGTTCTGTTCCTACTGTATCATTCCATATGCCAGGGGAAGAGTGCGCAGCAGATCCGAGGAGGATATTCTTAAGGAAGTACGCGCTCTGGCAGACAGGGGCTATCAGGAGGTCGTCCTTACCGGGATTCATCTCAGTTCCTACGGAACAGATTTTAAGGAACAAAATGAAGAGGATCTTCTTTCCCTGATCCGCTCTGTCCATGAGGTGCCGGGGATCAGAAGGATCCGTCTCGGTTCTCTGGAACCGCGTATCATTACAGAGGAATTTATGGAAGGGATCTCTTCTCTGCCGAAAGTGTGTCCTCATTTTCATCTGTCGCTTCAGAGCGGCTGCGACAGAACGCTCCGGAATATGAACAGAAAATATACCGCCGCGGAATATGAGGAGAAATGCGCGCTGATCCGCAGGTATTACGATATGCCGGCGCTGACGACGGATGTGATCGTCGGTTTCCCGCAGGAGACGGAAGAGGACTTCCTGGAATCCTGTGAATTTGTAAGCGGCATTCATTTTTATGAAACGCATATTTTCAAATATTCCAGACGGCAGGGAACGAAAGCCGCCGCCATGGACGGGCAGCTTACCGAGGCGGTGAAGGCGCGCAGGAGCGACCGGCTTCTGGAGCTGAACGAACAGCGGCAGACAGAATTTGAGAGCGCCATGGCAGGAAGAAAGCTTGAGATCCTTCTGGAGGAGGAAACGGAGATCGACGGAAAAACATATTTCCTCGGACACAGCCGGGAATATGTGAAGACCGCTGTGGAAAAAACAGACGCTCTGAAGGTGAACGATCTGATAACCGCAGTGGGAACAGAACACAGAAAAGACCATATTCTGTTTGTGGAACCGGAGGCCTGAGGGCGCCGGGGACAGGCACGGCAGATTTTTCTTGTATTTTCCTGAGAGATATATTAGAATAATATTGATTAACTATGTAAGGACGTGAGAAAAAATGACAGAAAACAATTTGGGGAATACTCAGTATTTCAGGACCAAACCCGAGCAGGAGCTGGAGGTAAAGGAAGTCCTGGATCTGGTATACAACGCAATGGATGAGAAGGGATACAACCCGGTGAACCAGATCGTGGGCTATATCATGTCAGGCGACCCCACTTATATTACCAGCCATAAGGGCGCCAGAAGCATGATCATGAAAGTGGAGAGAGACGAACTGGTAGAGGAACTTTTAAACGAGTATATCAAGAATAAATCCTGGGAACGTTAAGTATGCGTATTCTTGGACTTGATTACGGATCGAAGACCGTTGGAGTGGCAGTCAGCGACCCTCTCGGACTGACTGCGCAGAGAGTGGAGACTATCTGGAGGAAGCAGGAGAATAAGCTGCGCCGTACCCTTGCCCGTATTGAAGAACTTGTGAAGGAGTATCAGGCGGAGCGTATCGTGATCGGGCTTCCCAGGAATATGAACAATACCATGGGAGAACGGGCGGAGAAATCCCTGGAATTCGGAGATTTGGTTGAGAAGAGAACCGGTCTGCCTGTGATCATGTGGGACGAGCGGCTTACTACCAGAGAGGCGGAGCGTGCGCTTATGGAAGCCGGTGTGCGCCGGGAGAACAGGAAGGATTATCTGGACTCTGTAGCGGCACTTTTGATCTTGCAGCTATATCTGGATTCCCTGTCGAACGGATAAGGAAGACATCATGGAAAAAATAAGATTTCAGTCTCCGGACGGAACCGAAGAGGAATTTTTTATTGAAGAACAGACAATGATCGGAGGAGTTTCCTATTTGCTTGTGTCTGATTCTTCAGAAGAGGAAGCGTCTGCATATATTATGAAGGATGTATCACCGGAAGACAGCCCGGAAGCCTGCTACGAAATGGTGGAAGACGAAGATGAGCTTCAGGCGGTATATAAAGTTTTTGAGCAGATGCTGGAGGACGTGAACCTGGAAATATAAAAGAACCATACAGAAGATTTTGGGAAGGAATGCCGACGGTATTCCTGCGTTTTCGTGCAAAAAAAATGGAGGTGCATTATTTGAGAAGTGACAGTAATACGACAACTGATAATCATAACAGACAGAAAAGAAACGGCGGCCACGGAAGAGCGGCTGCTGATAACAATACAAGAAAACAGGTAACCAGACAGAAATCATCCCGAAACAGAACGAAACAGAAAAACAGCGCCAAATATACAGAAAAACAGGCCATGAAGAGCAGCGGTCCCCTGAATCCGGCAAAAACACCGGTCAGAAACCAGTTTAAAGCCGGAGCGCGCAGAGGAAGGAAGAATGGTCAGAAACTGAAGATCATTCCTCTGGGAGGACTGGAGCAGATCGGAATGAATATTACAGCATTCGAGTACGGGGATAGTATAGTAGTAGTGGACTGCGGACTGTCTTTCCCGGAGGACGATATGCTGGGGATCGATCTTGTGATCCCGGATGTCACCTATCTGAAGGAGAATATTTCCAAAGTAAAAGGTTTTGTGATCACCCACGGCCATGAGGATCATATCGGCGCGCTGCCCTATGTCCTGAAAGAAGTGAATGTGCCGATTTATTCCACGAAGCTGACCCTGGCGCTGATCACCAATAAACTGAAAGAACATAATCTTGTCCGTTCCACGAAACTGAAAGAGGTAAAGCACGGACAGGTGATCAATCTGGGGGATTTCTCCATAGAATTTATCAAGACGAACCACAGTATCCAGGACGCGTCAGCGCTGGCAATCTATTCTCCTGCGGGAATTGTTGTTCATACAGGAGACTTTAAAGTGGATTATACTCCGGTATTCGGAGACGCCATAGATCTGCAGCGTTTCGCTGAGATCGGACGGAAAGGCGTCCTGGCGCTGATGTGCGACAGCACCAATGCGGAGCGGCCGGGATTCACCATGTCGGAACGCACCGTAGGAAAAGTCTTTGACAATCTTTTTAACGAGCATAAGAGTACAAGGATCATCATAGCCACCTTTGCTTCCAACGTGGACCGTGTTCAGCAGATCATCAACACGGCGTACCGCTTCGGAAGGAAGGTTGCAGTGGAAGGCAGAAGTATGGTGAATGTCATCTCCACGGCCTCCGAGCTGGGATATCTGAGAATTCCGGAGAATACACTGATCGAGATCGATCAGGTGAAGAATTATCCCGACGAGCAGGTAGTGCTGATCACCACAGGAAGCCAGGGAGAATCCATGGCCGCGCTGTCCCGTATGGCTGCCAATATCCACAAGAAGATTACCATCAAACCCAACGACACCATTATTTTCAGCTCCAATCCTATCCCGGGAAATGAGAAGGCGGTTTCCAAAGTGATCAACGAACTTTATATGAAAGGCGCCAAGGTTATTTTCCAGGATGTTCACGTATCCGGACATGCCTGTCAGGAGGAGATCAAGCTGATCTATTCCCTGGTCCGTCCGAAATACGCGGTTCCGGTACATGGAGAATACCGTCATCTTACCGCTCAGAAACATGTGGCGGAAGACCTGGGCATACCAAAGGAAAATATCTTTATCCTCTCCTCCGGAAATGTTCTGGAGCTGGATGAATACAGCGCTCAGATCACCGGAAGTGTCCAGACGGGAGGAATCCTTGTAGACGGACTGGGCGTGGGAGACGTGGGAAATATCGTGCTCCGCGACCGTCAGCATCTGGCGGAAGACGGAATCATGATCGTAGTCATGACGCTGGAACGCCACAGCAATACCGTCCTTGCGGGACCGGATATCGTATCCCGCGGTTTCGTGTATGTGCGGGAATCCGAAGATCTGATGGAACATGCCCGGGAAGTTGTGGAACAGGCGCTGGATTCCTGTGTGGACAGACACATTACCGACTGGGGCAAGATCAAGCTTACAGTGAAGGACGCCGTGGGCGATTACTTATGGAAACGGACAAAGAGGAGACCGATGATTCTGCCTATTATCATGGAGGCATAATATTCATATGGATAACACTACCATTGAAAAAAACATTCAGACACTTCTTGTGTCCATAAAAAAGAGCAGCATATATAAAGAATACAAAGAACAGGAAAAAATTCTGAACCGCAGTCCGGAGCTGGCGGAGAGAGTCAGCCAGTTCCGGGCGGACAACTTCCGGCTTCAGAATGACGGAGACCGTGAAAATCTGTTCAGAACTGTGGAAGACCTGGCGAGAGAATCCGCGGAACTGAGACGGAATCCTCAGGTGAACGCTTATCTTGACGCGGAGCTTGCCCTTTGCAGGCTGATGCAGCATGTATGCAGAACACTGACGGCGGGAATTGATATGACTACTCCGCCCTTTTGATCCTGGGCGGAGAGCGGTTTGAACAAAGGGAGGAAACCTATGGGAGACACAAGAGACCGGATGGGAAAAGCAGGTGTGATCGTTGCCGGAAGCGCGTTTAAGATGGCGCTTTATGTATGCGTGATCGTTCTGATCATCTGGATCGGCAAAATTACATATGAGTTCGGCTATAATGTTTTTAACCAGCAGGCCATGAGTCCGGGAGAAGGACAGGAGGTAACGGTGGTAATTAAAGAAGACGCCTCTGTCTATGATATCGCGAAGACTCTGGAAAGCAAGGGACTCATTGACGACGCGCTGGTATTCTGGGTACAGGAGAAACTTTCCAATTACAGCGGCCAGATGAAGCCGGGTACATATCTTCTGAGCACGGCTTATACTCCCACAAGAATCATGGGAATCCTGGCCGGCGACGCAGAGCAGGAGGGCGCACAATCGTGATCGTCGAAGAGAGGATGCGGACGTTTATCAATTCTCTGGACACGGGAAACACTCCTTTTCTGGAAGAACTGGAGAAGGAGGCTCTGGAAGCGGAGGTTCCTGTTATCCGCAGAGAAATGCAGAGTTTCATAAAGACGCTTCTGGCTGTCCAAAAGCCGGAACATATTCTGGAGGTGGGGACAGCCGTAGGCTTCTCCACACTTCTTATGTGCGAATATGGTCCGGAGAACCTTAAGATCACTACGATAGAGAATTATGAGAAGCGTATCCCGCTGGCGAAAGAAAACTTCCGGAAAGCCGGAAGAGAGGATCAGATCACGTTCCTGGAAGGGGACGCGGGAGAGATCCTCAAGGAACTTACAGGCTCCTTTGACCTGATCTTTATGGACGCCGCAAAAGGCCAGTATATCCACTGGCTGGAAGATGTTCTGAGACTTCTGAGACCGGGCGGGATCCTTCTGTCCGACAATGTGCTCCAGGAAGGGGAGCTGATCCAGTCTCATTATCTGGTGGAGCGCAGGAACCGCACGATTTATAAAAGAATGCGGGAATATCTTTATGCTTTGAAACATGATCCCAGGCTGCTGACAAGTATCCTCCCTCTGGGGGACGGAGCGGCCCTGAGTGTGAAACAGGATAACGCCTCCCGGCGTGAGGTCAGGCCGGAGAGAACGGCGGAAATGTGAGGTATGATGAGAAAAGTGGAATTACTGGTGCCGGCCAGCAGTCTGGAAGTCCTGAAGATCGCTGTGGTTTTCGGCGCGGACGCGGTATATATCGGCGGAGAAGCCTTTGGCCTTCGGGCAAAAGCAAAGAATTTTTCTCATGAGGATATGGCGGAAGGGATCGCCTTCGCCCATTCTCATGGGGTGAAAGTATATGTGACGGTTAATATCCTGGCTCATAACGGAGATCTTCCCGGAGTGCGGGAATATCTGCAGGAGCTGAAGGAACTGAAGCCTGACGCTCTGATTATAGCAGATCCGGGGATTTTTACCTACGCCAGGGAGATCTGCCCTGAGATTGAATGCCACATCAGCACACAGGCGAACAACACCAATTATGAAACCTGTCTTTTCTGGTACAGACTGGGCGCGAAACGTATCGTGACGGCAAGGGAACTCTCCCTTGAGGAGATCCGGGAGATCCGGGCGCATATCCCGGAGGACATGGAGATCGAGACGTTTGTTCACGGGGCAATGTGTATCTCCTATTCCGGAAGGTGCCTTCTCAGCAGTTATCTGGCGGGAAGAGACGCCAACCGGGGGGCATGTACCCATCCGTGCAGATGGAAGTATTCTGTGGTGGAGGAGACCCGGCCGGGAGAATATATGCCGGTGTTTGAGAA
>CALWGI010000070.1 GCA_944380045.1 uncultured Blautia sp. | reverse complement strand
TCTGGTAATGAACGATCTGAGAGGTCATTTTCGTCCGGAATTCCTGAACCGTCTTGATGAAATAATTATGTTTAAGCCCTTGACAAAAGACAACATTGGTAACATAGTAGACTTGATGGTAAAAGAACTGGATAACCGTCTGGCAGACCAGGAACTTTCCCTGAAACTTACCGACGCAGCCAAAGACATGGTTGTGGAGAAAGGATACGATCCGGTATACGGGGCGCGTCCGCTGAAACGTTATCTGCAGAACTATGTGGAGACTCTTGCGGCGAAGAAGATCCTTTCCGGGGACGTTCACGCAGGCGATACTCTGGTGCTGGATGTGGAGAACGGCGAATTCGTCTGCCGCAGCGAGCATACGGCTGCGCGTGTGTCCTGAAAATGCCGGAGCCAAAGCAGAATTCACACAAAATCTGCAGGTATGCCAGGGAACAGTTCTGAACAAATTTTGTAAAGGATGAATAACGTATGATACCCAAGGATCCTGTGATTCTGCTGAGTTACGTGAATACACAGCTGAGAGATTATTACGATTCGCTGGAAGCCCTGTGCACCTGCAGAGGACTTAAGCGAAAAGAACTGGTTGAGAAACTGAAATCTATCGATTACGAATATGACGAGAGGACCAACCAGTTTATCTGAGAAAGGAATTATTCCGGAAGGAAGATTTAAGATTTCTGGATAAAAATTCCCGTAAGACAGTAATCTGATACCCGCCGGGCGGTATGGCTGAAAAGCTTTGCCGCCCGGTTTTTTTGTCGATAAATTTCATTTGACATGAAGAACAGGATGTGCTACCATTTTACAAAAGCATAATTGAATTTCTAACATATCTTAAGAGCTTATCTTACTCTTTTATTTCAAATCTGTGAAACTTCTATGCTTTTTAAATCCACTATCAACGAAACATTTAACAAAGCAGGGAGGGCCACAGAGCAGAAGTGTTCCTCCCGCAGGAAAGGAGGAACTATGGGTAAGAAGGATGTAGTGTCCAAAATCTACCTGGGAGCGGCGGACAGGATCGCCGATCTCCTGAACAACGAACTGTTTGAAGGCGGCAGTGCCGTGGCGGCGTCAGATATCATGGAGCTGGACAGTACTGCAGCCAGCACACTGAAAGAGGAAGACAATATCGTTAATGTACGGGTTGTTGCCAAAGATCTGGTGAGGAAAGTCCGGTTCGGCATACAGGTGATGCTCTTTGCCATCGAGGAGCAGAGCGATATCCACTATGCCATGCCCCTGAAAGTGCTGAACGGAGACGCGGCGCTTTATGATAAGCAGTGGAGCGGGATCCGCCGGGAACATAAGAGGAAGAAAGACCTGAGCGGCGCAGAATACATCTCCGGTTTCGGAAGAGAAGACCATCTGGTTCCGGTACTCAGCGTGGTACTGTATTTCGGCGAGCAGAAGTGGGACGGGCCGCTCTGCCTGAAAGAGATGATGGATCTCAGTACCCTTCCGGAAGAAGTGAGGGAGAAGATTGCGGATTATCCGGTACACCTGATCGATGTACGGAGATATCCCCACGCGGAACGTTTCTGTACAGACCTCAAGCTGGTATTCGGATTTTTGCAGCGCGCATCGGAACCTGAAGAACTTACAGAATTTATCGAAGAAAATACAAAAGAGTTCTCCAGCCTGACAGAGGACGCATACGATATGATCGCGTCCATGTCGAAGACCGGGGAATTGAAGGAACTGAAAAAAGACGTGGAACAGACGGAGGATTATGATATGTGCAAAGCGATAGATATGATGGTAGCAGAAAGCCGGGAAAAGGGAATAAAATTAGGCGAGGAACGCGGCGAAGCGCGTGGAATAGAAACAGACAGAAATATATTCCGCCTGTATAAAAAGGGCTACAAACAGAATGAGATAGCAGAGGCGCTTAAAATAAGCCTCGAACGTGTAAAGGAGTTCCTGGAGGAATAACAGGAAGAATACTGGCATAGAGTAACGGAAAATCAACATATCCGCTGCCGCCGGTTCTTGCCTCACACTCTGCCATTTCAAGCCGGTATTCGGAGCAGTTATTTTTACATACCCCCTTGACGAACTGCCGGATATTCTATAAAATACTCTTTGGAATTATATAAGCTCAAGATAGGTTGAGCGTTTCTACCAACTGCCGTAACAGTTGACTATGATCCCGTGATCGTATGAACTGTTGCGGCAGTTTTTATGTGGAAAATCAAAATAAGTTTTTGTATGTGAGAATCAGCAGGGAGGTTTTTTATGAAGTATGATGTGATTATCATCGGCGCGGGTCCGGGAGGGATTTTCGCGGCATATGAGCTGATGAAGGAGAAACCGGAGTATAAAGTGGCGGTATTCGAGGAGGGCTATCCTCTGGAAAAAAGAAAATGCCCCATTGACGGCGATAAGGTGAAGACCTGCATCAACTGCAGACGCTGCTCCATCATGTGCGGTTTCGGCGGCGCGGGAGCTTTTTCTGATGGAAAATATAATATTACCAATGACTTCGGAGGTACGCTCTACGAGCATATCGGAAAACAAAAAGCCATTGATCTTATGGAATATGTGGACGAGATCAATATGAAATACGGCGGCGCGGGAACGAAGCTGTATTCCACGGCAGGCACGAAGTTCAAGAAGCTCTGTCTCCAGAACAAGCTGAATCTTCTCAACGCGTCTGTCCGCCATCTTGGTACGGACATCAACTACGTGGTGCTGAAGAATCTTTACGACCATATGAAAGATCATATTGATTTTTACTTTGACACGCCGGTGAGAAAACTGGAAAAGACAGAGACGGGATATCGTGTGGTATGCGATCTGGCGTCCTGGGAATGTGATAAATGTATTGTTTCTGTGGGAAGAAGCGGAAGCAAATGGATGGAAAATGTGTGCAGGGATATGGATATTCCGACCAAATCCAACAGAGTGGATATCGGCGTCCGCGTGGAGCTTCCGGCAGTGATCTTTTCGCATCTTACAGACGAACTGTACGAGAGCAAGATCGTGTACCGCACGGAGAAATTTGAGGATAACGTGCGGACCTTCTGCATGAATCCCAATGGAATCGTTGTAAATGAAAACACCAATGGGATCATTACTGTAAACGGCCACAGTTACGAGGGAGACGAACGTAAGACAGAGAATACCAACTTTGCCCTTCTGGTGTCCAAGCATTTTTCCGAGCCTTTCAAAGACAGCAACGGGTACGGCGAGAGTATTGCCAGACTGTCCAATATGCTGGGCGGCGGCGTGATCGTTCAGAGGTTCGGCGATCTGGTAAGAGGCCGGAGAAGTACGGTGAAGAGGGTTGAAGAAGGGCTGGTGCGCCCAACTCTTATGGCGACGCCAGGTGATCTCAGTCTGGTACTGCCCAAGAGAATCCTGGACGGTATTATCGAGATGATCTATGCCCTGGACAAAGTGGCTCCGGGAACAGCCAATGACGATACTCTTCTGTACGGCGTGGAAGTGAAGTTCTACAACATGGAGGTGGAGATTGACGAGAACCTGGAAAGCTGCTACAAAGGTCTTTACATCATTGGAGACGGCAGCGGCGTGACGCATTCTCTTTCCCATGCGTCAGCCAGCGGAATCTATGTGGCGAGACATATCGCTGAAACGGAGGCTCGCTGAAACGGAGCGGTGATAAAAGAAAAGCGAATGAAGGAAAATAAACAGATTCTGTCTTGACCTGAACCTGACTTCAGGTTGTATAATATATTTACAGACAGATCCGCCGGGGAAAACGGGTCTGTAAATAATATTATGAGACGGAGGGAAACAGAATGATTTACAGAGATTTTCAGGACATAAAACTTTCCGCTCTGGGTATGGGAGCCATGCGTCTGCCGGTTGTGGACGGGGACGACTCCCGGATCGATGAGAAGAAAGCAGAGGAAATGGTCGCTTACGCCATGGCGAACGGCGTGAACTACTATGATACCGCATGGGGATATCATGGAGGCAATTCAGAACTGGTGATGGGAAAAGCGCTGAAGAATTATCCCAGAGAAAGTTTTTATCTCGCTTCCAAATTCCCGGGATACGATCTTGCCAACATGGACAAGGTAGAAGAGATTTTCGAAAAACAGCTGGAGAAATGCCAGGTGGAATATTTTGATTTTTATCTTTTCCATAATGTGTGCGAGATGAATATCGACGCCTACCTGGATCCGAAATACGGGATCTTTGAGTATCTCATGAAGCAGAAAGGGAACGGACGCATCCGTCATCTTGGATTTTCCGCTCATGGAAAAATGGACGTGCTGAAGCGTTTTCTGGACGCGTACGGCGAACACATGGAATTCTGCCAGCTTCAGCTGAACTATCTTGACTGGACGTTCCAGAACGCGAAAGAGAAAGTGGAACTGATGAGAGAACATAACATTCCGGTATGGGTAATGGAGCCTGTGCGCGGCGGAAAGCTTGCTTCTCTTGACCCGGAGAACGAGAGTAAATTAAAGGCGCTCCGTCCGGAAGAGAGTATTGCCGCGTGGGCGTTCCGTTTCCTTCAGTCTGTTCCGGAAGTGAAGGTGGTTCTTTCCGGCATGTCCAATATGGAACAGATGCAGGAAAATATCCGTACATATGGGGAAGATAAAACTCTCAATAAAAAAGAAATGGATACCCTTATGGGAATCGCAGAGGATATGGTAAAGAAAAACGTGGTTCCGTGTACCGCCTGCCATTACTGTGTGGATCACTGTACCCAGGGGCTGGATATCCCCAGACTTCTGGAACTTTATAATGAGCACGCGTTCACAGGAGGAGGCTTTATCGCGCCCATGGCTCTGTCGGCGATCCCGGAGGACAAACATCCGGACGCATGTATCGGCTGCAGAAGCTGCGAGGCAGTCTGTCCCCAGCAGATAAAGATCTCGGAGGTAATGGCGGACTTTGTTGCCAGGCTGAAATAATCGTCAATATCTGTATCAATTTTCTCAATATAAGTATAGAAACAGGGCTTCTTTTGTATTATGATACCGTCGTTCAGAAATGATTTCTGCGGTATTCAGACGGGGAAAGCCCTGTTTTTGTGCGAAAAGCCGCCGCGAAACGGCTTGCGCTGCTGAAGCCGGTCATGGAGGCGATGTCTGAGACAGTGAGATCTGTGGTGTTCAGAAGGTGCGTGCCTCTGGAAATCCGGTAATCGTTCAGATAGCCGGAGATCGTGCGTCCGGTCATCTGGCGGAAGAAGCGGCAGCAGTTTTCCCGGCTCATGGGAATACGGGCGGACAACTCTGTCAGAGACAGAGGGCTGCTGTAATGTGTATGGATATGATCCAGCAGCAGCTGAAGACGCCGGAGATTCTCCGAGGAGACCGGCTTTTTTTTCAACAGTTCATCCCGATGGTCATGGATCACTCCGGCAAAAGCCGTACAGAGGAGACCGTGGACCTGCAGCTGATAGGCAAAAGGTTTGTCGCTGCACAGGCTGTCGATCCTGTGAAAGATTTCCAGAAGGCCGGAGTCTTTTCTGTCATGCGGATCAAGGGGAAGGGCGGAAAGTTTCGGCGCTTCCAGATAAGGGCGGACGATCTCAAGGTCCAGCAGACTTCCCGGCGTTCCGTAAAGAAAAGACGGATGGACGATCATGGAGATGAAACGCGCGTTGCCGCCGGCAGGCGTCATCATATGGGGCGTATCTGCGTTGATGATCAGTCCGTATCCGGTATCCATCCGGAAAGATTTTCCTCCCGCGAGGTAAAGCACCTTCCCTTCGGTAATGATGGAGATCTCCAGCTCGCTGTGCCAGTGGCAGCGGATATAGTTGTCCTGGAAGTCGCTGATATCGTCGTGATTGATCTGCAAAGGAAAATCAGGCGTCCCGTGTACGCATAGTTCTCTGAGATTTTCGTCGGTCTCAATGATCTGTTTCATGGCAGGAATCCTTTCGAATTATTCTGATATGCCGCGTCGGGCGTATATGCCGGCGCTTCCTTAGAATATGATAAAGGAGGTTTCAGGGGCTGCGCGGGATCCGTGATCCCGCAGTTTCCAGTACATTATGACACAGGATCTTACAAAAGGAAAGCCTTTTCAGGTGCTTCTTCGTTTTTCACTCCCGGTGATCGGGGGAAATCTGTTCCAGCTCTTTTATACGCTGGCAGATTCCGTGATCGTCGGAAAAACGCTGGGAGCGGACGCCCTTGCCGCGGTGGGGGCCACCAGCATCATCATCTATCTTGTACTCTGCTTCATCCAGGGTATCACCGGAGGATTCGGGATCTGTCTGGGACAGAGGTGCGGCGCCGGAGATGAAGCCGGCATGCGCAGGAGTATTGCCGCTTCGCTGGTGTGGGGCGTTGTGTTTACCGTTGTCCTCACCGGCGTCTGCTGCGGCCTAGCCCATCCGATCCTGCACTGGATGCAGACCCCGGAAGAGATTTACGAAATGGCTTATGATTATATGTTTGCCATTCTTGCCGGAACCGGTGCTACGATATTTTATAATATGATATCCAATATTCTCCGGGCGCTGGGAGACAGCAGGACGCCCCTGTATTTTCTTGTGTTCTCCTCGCTTCTGAATATCGTGCTGGATCTTGTTTTTATCCTGACGTTCCACATGGGCGTGGGCGGCGCGGCATGGGCGACGGTTCTTTCTCAGCTTATTTCCGCGGTGCTGTGTACGGTATCCGGAGCCAGGAAATATCCGGTCCTTCATCTGAAAAAGGAAGATTTTTCCCGTATGAGGAGAGAGTCTTCCATTCATCTACGGATCGGATTTCCCATGGGCTTCCAGATGTCCGTGATGTGTATCGGCCAGCTGGCCATGCAGGCGGCGGTGAACGCCATCGGACCGGACGCCATAGCCGGATATACGGCGGCCACCAAGGTGGATCAGCTTTCTGTACTGATCAATAATGCCTTCGGGGTTGCCATTGCCGGATACGTGGCCCAGAATTACGGTGCGGGCAGATGGGACAGGATCAGAAGCGGTGTGAAAGCTTCCCTGATTCAGACGGAGGTGGTGAATATCCTGCTGGGGATTCTCATTATCGGAGGGCGCAGCCTGGTGGTGCCCATGTTTATCGATACGCCCACGGAGAGTATCATCCACTATGCCAACGGATATCTCCTTGCGGTAGCTCCTTTCTATCTTCTGATGGGACTGCTCCTTGTGATCCGTTCTTCTGTACAGAGTATGGGAAACGGCGGCGCGCCCTTTGCCGCCTGTATCACGGAATTGATCCTGAGAATAGCGGCGACTTTCGGTCTGTCCGCTCTGATGGGATATACGGGGATCTGCCTGGCAAGTCCTCTTGCATGGCTGGGAGCGGATATCCTGCTGGTCATTGTGTATGCTTCCATGATGAAGAAACGAAAAACCATATAAAAATAATCTGCCCGGACAGAGAGTTGTCAGTTTCTCTGATCCGGGCAGACGATTTTTACGATCTGTTCAATAACGTGGTGAAGAAGCTGAGCGGCTTCCGTGTCCGCTGCTTTGTAGTAGACTTCCTTTCCGCTTCGCCGGCTGACGATCAGCCCGGCTGCTTTCAGCTGCCGTAAATGGTGGGATACGGCGGGGCTGCTCATATCCACCAGGGAGGAAATATTGATCACACATTCCTCACAGTGGCACAGAAGCCAGAAAATCCGCAGGCGGCTTCCGTCGCCAAGCTGTTTAAAAATATCGGCCGCGATCTGAAAGTCTTCCAGTCCGGGCATATTTTCAAGGGAATGTTCGATGTCCTGTCCATGATCGTGAGGCAGAGCCGCTTTCGACATATGGATTCCTCCTTTGCAGATTTTTTTCTGTTATTCTGATGATAGCATCCTGAAAAAAACATGTCAAATCAAAAATTTTCCTCAAAAACCTATTGACGTTTTTCCGTGAAAGGAGTATATTACAATTAAAGATTAAACAAATGCTTAATTGATAAATTAAATAAAAGAAAGGAAAAGGGAAAAATGAAAAAAACTTACAAGATCGATGTAGACTGCGCGAACTGCGCCAATAAAATGGAGGAAGCCGCAAAGAAAACAGAAGGCGTGAAAGACGCCTCCGTGAATTTCATGATGCTGAAGATGCATGTGGAGTTTGAAGAAGGACAGAACCCCAAAGAAGTAATGCAGCAGGTTCTGAAGAACTGCAAAAAAGTTGAGGATGACTGTGAGATTTATTTCTGACAGAATGGAGCGCCAAAATGAATAAGAAACAGAAAAAAATGCTGGTTCGTATCCTTATAGCCGCGGCTTTGCTGATAGCCTTGAATTTTATTCCGGCAGAAGGATGGATCCGGTTCGGGCTTTATCTGATCCCCTATCTGGTGATCGGATATGATATTTTGCTGAAAGCGCTGAAGGGGATCAGAAACCGTCAGGTTTTTGACGAGTGCTTTCTGATGGCGGTGGCGACAGTGGGAGCCATTGCCCTTGCCTTATATGAGAAAAGCGGAGACTATACCGAGGCGGTTGCCGTTATGCTGTTTTACCAGATCGGCGAGCTGTTCCAGAGTTATGCGGTGGGCAAAAGCCGCCGCAATATCAGTGAACTGATGGATATCCGCCCGGATTACGCCAATGTGGAAGTAAACGGGACCCTGGAGCAGACAGATCCTGACGAGGTGGAGATCGGAACGGTGATCACCGTTCAGCCCGGGGAGAAAGTGCCCATTGACGGAGTGATCGTGGAAGGTTCCTCCTCTCTGAATACCAGCGCGCTTACCGGCGAGAGTATTCCAAGAGACGCAAAAGCAGGGGATGAGATCATCAGCGGATGCATCAATATGACAGGCGTGCTGAAGATCCGTACCACAAAAGAGTTCGGAGAATCCACTGTCTCGAAGATCCTGGATCTGGTGGAAAACGCCACCTCACGGAAATCAAAGTCGGAAGACTTTATTTCCAGATTTGCGAGGATATATACGCCTGCGGTATGTTATGCGGCGCTGGCGCTGGCATTCCTGCCCCCGCTGGTGAGGATGCTGGGGATGGGCCTCAGTCCGGAATGGGGAAGCTGGGTTTACAGAGCCCTGACTTTCCTGGTCATCAGCTGCCCCTGCGCTCTGGTGATCAGCATCCCTTTAAGTTTCTTTGCGGGGATCGGGGGAGCCAGCAACGCGGGTGTGCTGGTAAAGGGTTCCAATTACCTGGAAACACTTTCCAAAACGGATATGGTAGTCTTTGATAAAACGGGAACTCTGACACAGGGCGTTTTTGAAGTGAATGGTATCCACCATAATGAAATGGAAAACGAGAAGCTGCTGGAATACGCGGCCCACGCGGAATGCGCTTCATCTCATCCCATCAGCAGAAGCCTGCAGAGAGCCTACGGGAAAGAAGTAGACCGTTCCCGCGTGGAGAATATCCGCGAGATAAGCGGCAACGGCGTGCTTGCCACCGTGGACGGGAAAGAGGTTGCCGCCGGCAACGACAAGCTGATGGCTCATCTGGGAATTCCTTTCGTCAGCTGTCACAGTGTGGGAACGATCATCCACATCGCTATAGAAGGGAAATACGCCGGGCATATCGTGATCTCGGACGTTGTGAAACCTCATTCCAGAGAAGCCGTGGAGGCACTTAAGAAAGCCGGCGTGCGCAGAACAGTCATGCTTACCGGCGATTCGAAAAAAGTGGCGGATCATGTCGCGGCGGAACTGGGTCTGGACGAGGTGTACAGCGAACTTCTTCCAGCTGACAAAGTGGCGAAAGTGGAAGAGCTTCTGAAAACAAAACCGGAAAACGCGAAACTCGCCTTTGTGGGCGACGGGATCAACGACGCGCCTGTTCTGGGCCGGGCGGATATCGGTATCGCCATGGGAGCCATGGGATCCGACGCCGCGATCGAAGCGGCCGACGTTGTCCTGATGGACGACGATCCCCTGAAGATTTCCAAGGCGATCAAAATTTCGCGGAAATGTCTGCGGATCGTATACCAGAATATTGTTTTTGCCATCGGTATTAAGCTGCTTTGCCTCGCCCTGGGAGCTCTGGGCCTTGCCAACATGTGGCTGGCGATCTTCGCGGACGTTGGAGTGATGATCATCGCGGTGCTGAACGCCATACGGGCGCTGTTCGTAAAAAAACTTTAAAAAAATTAAAAAAAAGGGATTTCTTTAATCTTACTTTAATCTTCGGCTCATATACTGAACTCATCAAAACAAAGAAAACAAATAAATATAAAAATAACGGAGGTAAAGGATATGAGAAATAAGAAGATGAAAATTATGGCGGGAGCGCTCGCGGCGGCGACAGTACTGA
>CALWGI010000069.1 GCA_944380045.1 uncultured Blautia sp. | reverse complement strand
GGCGTCACTTCCGGTGTGGGAGACGGTGTCGGGGTAGGCGTTGCATGTATTACGGTTACGGTGGAATCTTCCCCTCCGGTGCTGAATCCGCATCCGGCTGAAAAAATGGAAAGTCCCGCCAGTAAGATCACTAAACTGGATTTCTTCATAAGAATTTTCCTCCTTTACTGCATATCAACACTATACCCCATTACAAGTGCATTATGCAAGTCTTTTTTCAGAAAAAGCCCTGTGAGATACCGTCATCTGATGTCAGAAACGGAAATCCCTTTTGCCGTTTTCTATCTCCGCAAGATTTTTACGGCAGATCTCCCTTGTCTTTTCCCGGGTAATATTCTGAAGCTCCCGCTCGATCACCCGGATCCCCTTTTCTTTCGTTTCCGGGCAGGCGTAATCCTCCAGATATTCTTTCAGCGTCATCAGCGCGTTTGGATGACAGCAGTTCGCGATCTGCCCGGATTTCACCAGCGACATGAAGCGGTCGCCGGTACGGCCCTCCCGGTAGCAGGCAGTACAGAAGCTGGGAATATAACCCAGATCCAGAAGCCAGCTTACCACCTGGTCAAGAGTTCTCCTGTCGCTTACGTCAAACTGGGCAGAATTCTCGTCCACGGTTTCCTCTTCCACATATCCTCCTACCGAAGTCCTGGAACCTCCGCTGATCTGAGAAACGCCCAGATCCAGGACTTTTTCCCTGCACTTCTGGGATTCCCGGGTGGATATGATCATTCCCGTGTAGGGAACGGCAATGCGGATCACAGCTACGATCTTCTGGAACGTTTCGTCCGGAACCGCATTGGAAAAGTCTGCCGTGTCAATGTCATCCGCCGGACAGATTCGCGGAACGCTGATGGTGTGCGGTCCCACGCCGAACCTTGCCTCCAGATGCTCCGCATGCATAAGGATCCCCACGAAATCATAACGGTAAGTCTCCAGGCCGAAGAGCACGCCGCATCCCACATCGTCAATGCCTGCCTCCATGGCGCGGTCCATCGCCTCTGTATGATAGGCGTAATCGCTTTTGGGCCCTGTGGGATGAAGGGCCTCGTAACTTTCTTTGTTGTATGTCTCCTGGAACAGAATATATGTACCGATCCCCGCTTCTTTCAGTCTGCGGTAATTCTCCACTGTCGTCGCGGCAATATTCACATTCACCCTGCGGATCGCGCCGTTTTTATGTTTTATGCTGTATATGGTTTTGATGCTTTCCAGAACATATTCAATAGGATTATTCACCGGATCCTCGCCCGTCTCCAGGGCAAGACGCTTATGTCCCATATCCTGAAGGGCGATCACTTCCTGACGGATTTCCTCCTGCGTCAGTTTTTTGCGGCGGATATGTTTGTTCTTCGCGTGATACGGACAGTACACACAGCCGTTGATACAGTAGTTGGAAAGATACAAAGGCGCGAACATCACGATACGGTTGCCGTAAAATTTCTGCTTGATCTCCTTGGCGGTATGATACATTTTTTCCACCAGGCGGGGATCGTCGCATTCCAGCAGAAGAGCCGCCTCTCTGTGTGACAGTCCTTTGCAGTCCTTCGCTCTCTCGATCAGGCTCTCTACCAGTTCCAGATTATCCTTGTTCTTCCTGGCGTATTCCAGGGTATCCAGAATCTCCTGATGGTCAATAAATTCCGTCGCGTGTTCCGATTTTGGATCGTACATATTCATTCCCCTTTTCTTATATAGTGTTATATGGTATTTCTCTGAACTTCCGGGACTTCGGACTTCTTATCCAGGTTTCGTCTCCAGCCCGCCGCGTCGCCCCGGTCCGTCACGATACGGCAGCCGATCTTTTCCATTCGATGTTTCAGTTCTTCCAGATTCTCGGCGGCTTCGGCTCCCGAAGAAAGCTTTCCGTCGTAGAGCATATACTTCCCTCTTACCGAAACCGGCGAAAGGTTGGGCATGATCACATTTGCTCCGGAAAGAACGCCCAGTTCTCTTCCCTGCGGGTGGATCGTCCCCAGCGCTGTGGTGGCCGGAAGAAGGACTTCCGGAAGCATCAGACGGAGAAGCGCGAGATAGAACAGCGTATCTTTAAGAGTACCGTCCGGCCGGTAGCGAAAAGGCGTATCCTTATGGGCGATAAAAGGACCGATCCCCGCCATTTCCGGATTCAGTTCTCTCAGAAAGAGAAAATCTTCAGCGAGGGTTTCCGGCGTCTGTCCCGGAGACCCCACCATAAATCCCGCTCCGGTCTGAAATCCCAGTTTTTTCAGTGTCCGCAGGCAGTCTTTCCTGTGTTCCGGGGAAAGTTCCTCAGGATGAAGCATACGGTAATGAGCTTCATCCGCCGTTTCATGGCGGAGAAGATAACGGTCCGCTCCGGCCTCCCGGTAGATCCGGTAGGTACCCTCCTCTTTTTCTCCCACAGACAGCGTCAGCGCACAGTCCGGATAACGGCTTTTGATGGATTTTATGATCTTCTCCATCTTCTCCGGGGTAAAAAAACCATCCTCGCCTCCCTGAAGGACAAAAGTGCGGAATCCAAGGTCATATCCCTGCGCGCAGCAGTTAAGGATATCCTCCTCCGTCAGCCGGTATCTCTCTGCGGCGTGATTGCTCCTCCTGATCCCGCAGTAATAACAGTCGTTCCTGCAGTAACTGGTAAATTCGATCAGTCCGCGGATGTAGATATTGTTTCCGTATATCTTCTCTCTCACCCGGCAGGCCAGATCTCTTGCATACTGTTCCGTTTCTCTGTCGCGTTTCCCGATCACTTCACAGAATTCCTCCCGGGAAAGCCCGCCTGTCCGGTATAGTTTGTCGATGAGACTTTTTATATCCATAAATTTCTCCTGCAAAATCAATCAGGTACAGACTCTATTATAGCACTTTACTCCTGCCGCAACAACTTTTTGATCATGTCTCAGTTGAACGGACAGAAAAATTTGTGTATACTTTATATGATCAACCAAAGAAAGGACCCGATTATGGACTCTGAATTATACAAAAACTATCTGGATATCCTTAAGCAGGAACTTGTTCCGGCTCTTGGATGCACCGAACCCATCGCCATCGCCTGCGCGGCGGCGAAAGCCCGCCGGCTTCTCGGCAGTTTTCCGGAATCCCTGGAAATGAAATTAAGCGGCAATATCATCAAAAACGTCAAGGGCGTCACCGTTCCCAATTCCGGCGGTCTGAAAGGGATCGACATCGCCGCTGTTCTCGGTATGGTAGGCGGCAACGCGGACAAAGCCCTGGAAGTCCTGGAGGAGATCACTCCGGAACATATCGCCAGAGCGAAAGAACTTGCCTCCCGGGGGATCTGCACATATTCTCTGGCAGAAAACGTGCCCAATCTCTATATTTCAGCAAAAGCCGTATGCGGCGGACATTATGCCGAAGTGGTGATCGCGCACCAGCATACCAATATCATAAAAATGGAAAAAGACGGGGAAGTCCTCCTGGACAGGACTCTGGAGGCAGAAGAAAAAACAGACGACACCGTGGACAGGTCCCGCCTTACGGTAAAAGATATCCTGGATTTTGCAGATCAGGTCAGGATGGAAGATATCGAAGAGATCATCAGCCGTCAGATCCGGCTTAACACAGCGATCTCCCAGGAAGGGCTGGACAATAATTACGGAGCGCAGATCGGCAAGACGCTGATGCACGTCTGGGGAAAAAGCGCAACCACCCGCGCCTGCGCAAGAGCGGCCGCAGGAAGCGACGCCCGTATGGGCGGCTGTTCCATGCCGGTTGTGATCAATTCCGGAAGCGGCAACCAGGGGATCACGGTTTCTCTTCCTGTGATCGTTTACGCGGAAGAATGGGAAGTGTCAAGGGACAAGCTTTACCGTTCTCTCGTGGTCAGCAACCTGATCGCCGTTCACCAGAAATACTACATAGGAAGCCTGTCCGCCTACTGCGGAGCGGTCAGCGCCGCCTGCGGCGCCGGCGCCGGGATTACCTACATGTACGGCGGCACATATGAACAGGTATCCCTCACTATCATAAATACCCTCGGCAATGTGGGCGGCATTGTCTGCGACGGCGCGAAGCCATCCTGCGCAGCCAAGATCGCTTCCTCCGTGGACGCCGCCCTTATGGCTTTCCATCTCAGCATACAGAACAAAAGCTTTCTGCCCGGCGAAGGCCTCATCAAGGGCGATGTGGAGGAAACCATCAAGAGCATGGGCTATATCGGCAGAGTCGGTATGAAGACAACCGATACGGAGATCCTCAATGTTATGATCGACCGCGTCAATGTGGATCAGTACTGCTGAGTCCCCCTTCCCGAAAAGAACCAGATTTTTACATCTGGTTCTTTTCTCTTCTTATAAATCCGCCCAGTTTTTCCTGCTTCAGTTCACCGTTCTCAACCGCCAGATGTCCTCTCAGGAACACCTTATCAATAACACAGCCAAGTTTAAATCCCTCAAAAGGATTGTTGTCGGTATTATACGCATGGGTTTTTGCCGAGATCACACTCTCCTTCTCCGGATCCAGCACCACGATATCCGCGTCGCTTCCGGGAAGAAGCGCCCCTTTACGGGGATACACTCCATAGAGCTTCGCAGCATTCTCGCTGAGGAGACTGCACATCTGCTCCGACGTGATCTTTCCGGCTTTCACTCCATAGGTGTAAAGAAGGGTTCCTCTTGTCTGCACTCCCGGAAGTCCGCCCGGGATTTTTGTGAAATCATCTTTTCCCAGAGCCTTCTGCTCCAGTGTAAAACTGCACTGATCTGTGGCCACTGTCTGGATCTCCCCTTTTTTCAGAGCATTCCAGAGACACTCCTGATCCTCTTTTTTGCGGATGGGCGGCGCGCAGACATATACCGCTCCCCGGAAATCCGGCTGGGAATAAACGCTGTCGTCCAGAAGCAGATACTGAGGGCAGGTTTCCGCATATACGGTCTGTCCGCCGGCTCTCGCTCTGAGGATTTCTTCATAAGCTTTCCGGTTGGTCAGATGGACCACCATCACCGGAGCTCCCGCCTCCTTCGCGATCACGAGAAGTCTGTGGACAGCCTCCGCCTCCAGCGTGTCAGGCCTTACAAGGGGATGATTCTCCGGACCAAGTCTTCCCTCCTTTTTTGCCTCATCGATCAGCGCGTCGATCACGCCTGCGTTTTCGCAGTGTACGCCTGCGAAACAGCCGCAATCCGCCAGTTTTTTCAGTATTTTATACATATCGCAGTCATCTACCATCATTGCGGGATATGTCATATAAAGCTTGAAACTGGTGATCCCCTCATCGATCATATCCTGTACTTCCCTCTCCGTCTCCTCGTTCCACTCCACAATGGACATATGGAAAGAGTAATCACAGGAACACTTCCCGTCCGCCTTCTGGCGCCACTTCTCAAGTCCTTCTTTCAGAGTATGGCCGCCTTTATCCTGGGAAGCGTAATCGATCACCAGCGTCGTTCCGCCGAGTATGGCCGCCTTCGTCCCGGTCTCAAAATCATCGGCTGTGACAGTGCCCGCCACCTCCAGGTCAAAATGGGTATGACCGTCTATAAATCCGGGAAACAGAAGCTTTCCTTTAAGATCCAGAACTTCCGCTCCCTCTGCCGGAAGATTCTCGCCCACAGCGGCGATCTTCTCTCCCTCGATCAGGATATCAGCCTTTTTTGTCTCTGTTCCGGAAACAACCGTACCATTTTTTAACAGATATTTCATCAGTTTCACCTCCAAATTCTTACTTTTTCTATAATATATCATTTTTTTCTTTTTTCTTCAATCGGTATCCGATATATGAACGCAAAGAAAATCAGGCTGAAACAAATTTTTTTAGAAATAATCTTTTTATTTTATTTTCTTTATGCTATATTTTAAATTAAGAATTTTTGTAGTAGGAGGAATGACAATGGGACGGCTGACTGTATTAAAACAGATCGCGCACGACATAGCCTGCCAGTTCGGTCCGGACTGCGAGGTTGTGATCCATGATCTGAAAACCAACGATCCCGAGCACTCTATCGTATATATCGAGAACGGCCACGTCACCAACCGGGGCATCGGCGACGGACCTTCCAACGCAGTTTTTGACGTTATACGCCACAATAATAAAAAGGGAAGCCGGCAGGAGGAACTTAAGGATCACGCCGGATACCTGATGAAGACATCCGACGGAAAGATCCTGAAATGCAGCACATCCTACATCCGCGACGACGACGGCAGCCTGCATTACGTTTTCGGCATCAACTACGACATCTCCAAGCTCACCATTGTGGAGAACGCCCTGCATTCTCTGATAACGCCTGTCAACACGGAGGAGAAGCCCAGAGAGATCACCCACAATGTAAATGATCTTCTCGACCATCTGATCGAGGAATCCGTCGCCCTGGTAGGCAAGCCGGTAGCGCTTATGAACAAAGAGGACAAGGTAACCGCCATCCAGTTCCTTAACGATTCCGGTGCTTTCCTTATCACCAAATCCGGCGACAAGGTGGCGAATTATTTCGGTATTTCCAAATATACCCTTTACAGTTATATTGACGTCAACAAATAAAAAAACGGGATACCCGGTGAGCCGTCCGCTCATCGGATATCCCTGTTTTTTTATTCGTCCAGAAGACGTCTGATCACATCTATCGTTTCTTTAATGCCATAGTTGGCGCTGTTGATACAGAGATCATAGTTCTCAGGTTTTCCCCATTTCTCGCCTGTATAGAATTCATAATACCGTCTGTGCTGCCGGTCCATTTTCCGGAGGAACCGGGCGGCCTGTTTCAGATTCATATTCCGCACAGCCATAATGTGCTGCACCCTTACGGCGAAGGGCGCGCTGATAAACAGGCTCACATGGGGGATATGATTGTTTTTCAGGATCGCGTCCGCGCAGCGTCCCATAATGATACAGTCCTCCGTGCGGGCCAGATTGCAGATCAGGTCGCTCATGTTAAAAAATACCGCGTCCTGTTTCGGCAGTCCGTGATAACGGTTAAATTCCCTTAAAACTGTTTTCAGATCCGTATGGCGTTTTCCGTATTTATTGAAATCGGCGAAGCTTTCTTTGTCGTTTACCGCGCCTTTTTCCGCTTCCAGCCGTTTCAGGACCTGATCGAAGATCTCCACGTCATAGTAATTGATCTTGAGATCATCCGCCAGTTCAAAACCGATATCGTTTCCCGCGCTTCCCTGGGTCCTGCTGATGCAGATCACCAGATGGTCCCCTTCCGAGATTTTCTGTCTTCTGGAAACCAGGTTGTTGAGCGCCACCCTCTCCTGATCCAGAATATCCTCCTTGCCGAACACATCGGGAAGGTCCTCGATCTCTCTCAGGATCTGGTTGTATTTCTCCATCAGGCGGGATCTCTGCTCCTTATCCTTAATGGTTCTGGCCATGTTGCTGATAAGAGCCAGTTCGCTCCTGAGAAGGTGTCCGTCCGGCTTCGTGTACATCAGCACGCTCAAATTCCTGACCGTGTTCTCTCTGCTGCCGGTAAAGGTACGGCCGAGGTTGGATCCCACACACTGATATACCTCGCCGTCAAGATCGTAGATCCTGTTGGCAAGCTCTCTGTATTTCTCTTTATTATCCTGCATATCTCTCCAGCCTCCTTACATAAAGAACACAAACATGTCAATAATGAATACCGGTATCAGAACCGCTACGGACCACAGCATATAACCGAAGAAGGACGGCATGTTCACACCGTTCTCATCGGAGATGGATTTCACCATAAAGTTGGGGGCGTTTCCGATATATGTATTGGCTCCCATGAATACGGCGCCGCAGGAAATAGCGGAAAGCATTTTCGCCGGAAGCGTACCCAGCGTTGTGGAGATCCCGCCTGTGAATCCCAGCGTTCCAGCAGTTGTAAGGAATACCAGATAGGTAGGCGTATTGTCCAGAAAACTGGAAAGGGCTCCTGTGGCCCAGAACATCTGGTAAGGCTCAGTGATACCCAGGTTGGGACCCACGGCTTTGAGAAGCATAAGGGCCGGCTGCATGGTGATAAAAATACCGATGAACAGCACCGCCACCTCTTTGATCGCACCCCAGGTAAAATGGTTCTTTACCCGCACTTCCTTATCCGTAGTCTTAAAGGACAGAAAGGCCGCAAGAAGGATCAGCGCGATCTCGATCAGAGACGGGTAACTTAAACTTACCTCTCCGAAGATATGAATGCCTCTGGCATTGCCCGCCGCATCCTGGAAAGCCGGCATACCCGGCAGCACTCCGCTTAAGATCACCGCCGCCACGATCATGACCAGGAAGACGATATTGTGGAGTCCGTCGATGCGGAATTCCGTACCCGGCTTACTGATATCGGGTTTCCGTCCTTCCGCGATATCCCTGCGGTAGTTTCTCTTGTCAAGATGATAGAATACAAAGAGAAGGATCACCATGTTGAAGATCAGTACCGGGAAAAGATGGAGGCTCCAGAAGAAAGGCACGCCTCTCATAAATCCCATCAGAAGCGGCGGATCCCCGATGGGGGTGAGACATCCGCCCATATTGGACACCATAAATATGAAAAAGATCATGATATGGCTTTTTCTTCTTCTCCAGGAGTTCATCTTGATCACCGGACGGACCATCAACATACTTGCGCCCGTGGTGCCGATACAGCTTGCGAGAAGCGTTCCCAGCGCCAGCAGCCCCACATTGATCCTTGGCGATCCGGCAAAATCCCCCTCCATGGTGATATTACCGGAAACACAGAACAGCCCGAACAGGAGGACGATAAACGTCAGATAATCGTTCACCGTACATTCCAGCACTGTCTCAGCGGCGGAACCCACGCCGTAAAGCAGGGCGAAAGGAATTACCATCACCAGGATCCAGAGAACCACCACCAGGGGCTGATGGGCTTCCCACCACTCTCCTTTTACAAGGGGCATCACCGCGATACAAAGCAGAAGCCCCGCAAATGGGATACACAGCCACAACGGCACTCCGCTTTCTGCTCCGCCTTCTCCCGCGGCCCACACTGCCGTAGGATTCAAAAGGACAGACAGAGCGAAGGCCATAAAGACAGATAAAATTTTTTTCATTTCAGTCACCTCTCATGTATTAAAATCCTTTTCTGTTCTTTATTCTTTTCCTGACTCCAGCTTATGGATGAACAGGCCGCTGCGCAGCTTCGGTTCAAACCATGTGGATTTCGGCGGCATCAGTTTTCCCTCGTCCGCGATCTGCATCAGATCTTCCATGGACGTGGGGAACATGGCGAAAGCCACGCCGCCTGTCTCGTCCGCCATGGCCTGAAGCTCAGCCAGCTTATGGCTGCCGCCCACAAAACGGATCCTTTTGTCTGTCCTCGGATCGCCGATACCCAGGATCGGAGAAAGAACTTTATTCTGCAGAACGGAGACATCAAGCTGTCCTACGATGTCCTCGTCCTTATAAACATCCTCCCACGCTTTCAGATGATACCAGTTTCCGCCCACATACATGCCTATGCAGTGTTTTTCCACCGGTTTGCAGGGGAATCCGGGCATCAGCATCAGCTCAAAATTAAATTTCAGGCTGGCCACAAAGGCTCTCTCCTCCAGTCCGTTAAGGTCTTTCACCACACGGTTGTAGGCAAGGATGGTAAGTTCGTCATAGGGAAAAACGACAGAGAGAAAATAATTGAACTCTTCTTTCCCGGTATAGTCCGGATGTTCCTGTCTTCTCTTAAGCCCCACCTTCACCGCGGAAGCCGCCCTGTGATGTCCGTCAGCGATGTACAGAGCCGGAATACCGCCGAACTCTTCCCGGATCGTCCTGATTTCTGATCCGCCGTCGATCACCCACACCCTGTGCGTGATCTCATCATCCGCGGTGAAATCATAGACCGGCGCATGGTTTTCTTTCCAGCCGGCGATCAGATCCAGAAGTTTCCGCGTATATCTGCAGGCAAGAAAGATCGGTCCGGTATTTGCGTCGCATACGTCTACATGGCGGATCCTGTCCTGTTCCTTGTCCTCTCTCGTCAGCTCATGTTTTTTGACCACGCCGCTGATATAGTCGTCAATGGAGCTGCATCCCACGATGCCCGTCTGGGTCTTCCCCTTCCTTGTCAGCTCGTAAATATAATAGCAGGGCTTCTCATCCTGGACCAGAATTCCCTTTTTCTCCATGTCCTGAAGATTTTCTCTTGCCTTTTCGTATACGCTGCTGTCATAAAGATCCGTATCAGCGGGAAGATCCATCTCCGCCCGGTCCACATGAAGAAAAGAATCCGGATTCTTCTCTCCTATGATCCGCGCCTCCTCCCTGGTAACCACGTCATATGGCAGCGCGGCTACTCTCTCCGCTTTGTCCGC
>CALWGI010000068.1 GCA_944380045.1 uncultured Blautia sp. | reverse complement strand
TGTTGTTTCCATCCGAGCGGGTAGGATTTCTGAGATCCAAGATGGAGATTCGATAGCCATAGCACTCCTTTGCGATTCCCGCATAATTTCGGAACAGGTCACCCTTGGTGTCGGTTGTCAGAAAACTCATTCCTGATGCGCAGGCATATTCTATGTTGGGATACAAAAAATTAGCAGTCTTGCCGACACCGGCCGCCCCGATCATCAGGCAGTGGATATCTCCGCTGTCTACCAGAGCGGTAATGGAGTTCCCTTTCTTTTTATATCCCACCACCAGTCCCTGCTTTGTTGGAAGCGCTTCTCCATACCTCCATTTTTCCGGTTCATAGGAGACATGAGCGTATGTCTCCCGGATCTCTTTCTCCGTGGCAAACCTTGCGGTCCCATGCTGGCCGTCGCCGACTGTCCGTGACTTGATTCCGTTTAACGTATAGTAATTGGACAGCATCGCAAGACCGCCGATCACCGCAAACATCCCAAGTCCGATGCAGACAAACAAGACAATGTTCTCTGCTTCCATTTCATTCCTCCCTTCAGTCCATCCGCATAGCAAATCCTTGCTCCTCCTGCTTTGGAGGTGGCTTTGTAAGTGCCTGCAGATCCTCGTTCCAGTCTTTTTGCTGTGAAAAGAGCGGGAATACATCCTGGTATCCCCGCTCCGCTAAACTCTGTTTGATTCTCTCTCGCGCCTGTATCCCCGCTTTATCATTATCAAGGCACAATGCAATTCTTTTTACCTGAGATGCATCGGATAGAAGCTGCAAAAGCGCATATTCCGCCACACCGCAGAGAGCCACATAGCTGTGCATCCGCCAGTCCTTTTGATAAAGGGAAATAAAGGAAAGCAGGTCAATAGGCGCCTCAAACACATAGACCGTGTCGCTCTTTCCAATCCAGTGAAAGCTGTATCTCGGATCGCATCCGTCCACATTCCCTTTGAACGGTTCCCCTTTCGTATAAGTTCCCCGCTTATGTGCATGACGGGGGACCCCATCTAAGTCATAGCCGACAAACACCGCATTGTGGTACGCCGCATCCTCATAAAGCATCTTTGCTTTTACAAATATCATGATCGGGCTCTTATTAAATATCCACCGGTATAAAGATATTGTGACGGAGCCGCAGATCAAGAGGTGGGCGCGGGAATAAACGCAAAGCTCAAGCCTCCATATCTACAAATTAGTACATCACCCGATCGCACTCATGAGGCCTTTTATCTTCCAAAAATGCCCTCATTCCCAGATAATAATTCCACACGTCTTCCCTGGCGGATATCTCCAGGGGGGCGTGCATGGAAAGAAGGGGAATGCCCACATCCAGCACTTCCGCCCCCCATCCGGCCAGGCACTTGGCTACGGTCGTTCCGCCGCCAGCATCTGCGGCTCCCATCTCTCCGCACTGCCAGATGACATGGTTTTCCTCAAAAATATCCCTCATCTTTGCCAGAAACGCTGCCGCTGCCGAATGGTTGCCCTTTTTCCCGCCCCGCCCGGTATAGCGGACTACAGCCAGGCCGCCGCCTAAGCGGGCGGTGTTCTGGGGATCCGCCGTCTCCGGGAACATGGGATCGTAAGCGCAGATCGCGTCTGCAGAGAGGCATTCCATTTTCGCCAGGACACGGTAAAGGCTGACGCCGCTGCTTTCCGCCAGGATAGCGGCCATTTCCAGGAATGCGGAGGAATAAAGCCCCGCGCTGCTTTCCGATCCTACCTCTTCCTGATCTGCCAGCAGTACAAATGAAGTATATTCCGGGATCTCTTCCAGATCCAGAAGCGCCCGCACCGCGCCGTAGCCGCAGCTTCGGTCGTCCTGGCCGTAAGCGCCGATCATAGACCGGTCCAGGCCGTAGTCTGCAGCTGGGAAAGTAGGAACCGCTTCAAATTCCGCTGTTTTAAAATCCTCTGGGTCTATGCCGCACAATTCTTTCAGGCGCTGTCTCACTGTCTGATCCCAGCCGTCTGAGCCTGCGATCCCGGCCAGAAGCTGCAGCTGTTCTCCTGTTATCGCCTCTTCCGCGCTTTTTGCCATCTGCGCTCCGGCCAGATGGGGCAGAAGGTCGCTGATCCCAAAGAGGGGATCCCCAGCTTTCTCACCAATCACGACAGTTCTTGCATTTCCATTCCTGTCAACGATCTTCCCGTGAAGAGCCATAGGAATGCAGGTCCACTGATATTTTTTGATCCCGCCGTAATAATGGGTCTTTAAATAAATAAGCCCCTCTTTCTGGCTGAGCGGCTCCGGCTTTAAGTCCAGCCGCGGAGAATCCACGTGAGCCGCGATCACTTTTGATCCCTGGCTGATAGGCTTTTTTCCTACGATAGCCAGCGCCAGCCCTTTTCCGCGGATGTTCTGTATCAGACGCGTTCCGGGAACGCCGGCCGCCTGTTTTGCAGCCTCATCAAGCTTTGCAACATCCTGGAATCCTTGAGCCTTAGCCAGCTCCCAGACGGTCCTGACCGCTTCTGTCTCTGTCTTGGCCTGGTTCAGAAAAGCTTTGTAATCCTCACAGTACTGCTCCCTCATATCTATTTGTTCTCCATTTCAATATGAATTTCCTGTTTCATACCTGCTCCTGGCTCGATTCCAATCAACTTGCACACAAATGGAGCAAGCTCCAGGTTGCTGATCTCATGATCAGTAAAGTCTCCTTTTTTCACCCGGTCGGAGATAATGTACAGCGGTACCTGACGCTGGATCCTCTCGTTTCCGCCATGGATCCCCAGTTCGTCCATGCCGTGATCAGCCGTAACGATCACGTCGTACCCCGCCTCTCTCCATCGTTCCAGAAGGATCGCCACCTGCTGCAGGCTCTGATCTGCAGATTCCTGGTATTCCTTGGAAGCGCAGCCAAAGGGATGGCCCACTGTATCCGTGTGCATTGGATGGATGAGAAGAAAATCCGGATCATAGGTCTTTCGCAGGTACTCGCCGTCTGCATACAGATGAGTATCCGGATAATCGCAGTCAGAATAAAAGATGCCATGGTCAATGTCCCCGCCGCCGTTTTGGATCCGATGTTCGTATATGGAAAACGGGCAGGTTCCGTTATAAAGTTCTGATATCCACAAAAATGCTGCCGCCGCTGTTACTTTTCCACTTTTTTTGCAAAGTGAGAACAGGTTTTCACACCGGCTCCTTCTGCTGGTCTGGTTCGTAACGATCCCGTGTACGCTTACAGGCAGTCCTGTCATCAATGTCTCGTACATAGGACGGGATGCGGAGGGAAGTTCCCCCCGCACCCTGTACTTTGCAGCCAGCCGGTATTCAGTCAGATGTTCCAGGTATCCGCCCCGCCTTCCTGCAGTGTCAAATCCCAGGGCGTCCACCATTACAAATATCACTTTTCCCATTGCTGTACTCCTGAACTATATTTCACTATATTCCTACTTTGTCTTCAGATCCTTTGCAAAGAAGTTCCAGGTGATAGAAGCGTTCGCTTCAAATCCTGTCAGATCCTTGTTCATCGCGATCCTCTTGAATGGATAATCGAAGGTGATCATTGGCGTGTCGTTTGCAATGATATCAAGAGCCTGCTGCATAAGCTGCGTACGCTCTTTCATATCGATAGAAGCAACTTCCTGCTCTAACAGGCTGTCTACCTCTGCATTGCTGTAGCAGGAGGTGTTTCCGCCGCCTTCTGCGATGTTGGAGGAGTGGAACAGCGGATAAAGCTGTCCGGATACGTCCGGATAGTCTGCTGTCCATCTTACGATCGCCAGATCATAATCTCTTGTAGAACCGAACTGGATGTTGGACATCTCGTCGCCGCTCTTTGTCTCGATGTTTACGTTGATTCCAATCTGCGCTAACGCGGACTGAATATATACGGCGATGGAGTTGTAAATGGAATCCTGATTGATGTACAGGTCGCAGTCAAATCCGTCCGGATATGCGGACTGGGCCAGGTATTCCTGAGCTTTCGTCAGATCGTTCTTCTCGTCAACAGCTGTTTCTGCATATGCCTCCCAGGACTCTGCCTCAGAGCCGTAAAGGGCGGATGAAAATGGCATTCCGTTCTTTGCGTAGCTTCCGTTTTCTGTGAGAACGCCTTCATAAAGGGCGTCTTTGTCCAGGGCGTATGCCACTGCCTTGCGGACATTTACATCGGAGAACGGGCCGTTCTGGCAGTTCATAGCCATCCACAGTACAGTCCAGCCGTCTACTTCGCTTACTGCCATGCTCTCAGACTGGCGGATGGTATCCAGCATTTCGGTTGGCGGGTCAAACATATAGTCCGCCTGTCCGTTTGCCAGAGCTGTAGCCTGTGTATTGGCGTCTGTGATGATCTTAAAGTCAATGTTCTTGAACTGAGGCTCGTTTTCCTTATCCCAGTAATTCTCATTATATTTTAAAGTGATCTCGCTGCCTGTTGTCCAGGTGTCAAGGACGTATGGGCCGGTTCCTACTACGCCTACCTCAGGCTGTCCGAACTGCTCTGCATTGGCCTCATAATAAGCTTTGCTGATAATGTGGCCCGCGGTCGTAGCGAAAGCGTACTGCCACGCTGCATCCGGGCTGCTCATATGTACGGTCAGCTCCCAGTCTCCAGTCTGCTCGATGGACTCCACATTTGCGTACATCCACGCAAGGTAGGACGCCACATCCTCGTCCATATGGCGGTTTAAAGAAAAGAGTACGTCGTCCATAGTCATCGGCGTTCCGTCAGAGAAATTTACGTCGTCCCGGATCTGATATACATAGGTCAGCGGGTCAACAGCTTCCCATGAGGAACACAGCTGCGGCTGCAGCTGGCCGTTATAATCAAAGTAAAGAAGTCCCTGGGTAACCTGGTTTACTACCTGATTTGTAAGGTTGTCGAAGGAATACGCCGGATCCAGAGATACGATCTCGTCTGCCAGAGCAATGTTCAAGGTATCCCTGGAAGCAATGTCTGTAGCCGCTCCTTCCGCAGACTCCTCAGAGGCTTCTGCTGTTTCGCCTGTCGTCTCGCCCGCCGCAGCTGTGTCCGACGGAGCTGCTGTTGATGAAGCTTCCTGAGTCTGTCCGCTTCCTCCGCATGCTGCAAGAGCCAGCATGGAAGCTGCCACTACAGCGCTCAAAAGTTTCTTTTTCATAATGTTCTCCTTTCAGTCTCCTGTTGTTACGTTCCCACAAGGCTGCAGGCCGCCCTGTGCCCGTTTCCCTGATCTTTCCATTCAGGTTCACATGTATCGCAAAGCCCTGCCTGGTATTCCAGGCATCTTGGCCAGAAACGGCAGCCGTCCGGCAGTTTTAAGGCGTTGGGAAGTTCTCCCTTAAGCCTCACTCTGCTGGGTTCCTCCCAGGGCCTTTCCCTGGGCCTTGAAGCAAGCAGCGCCTTTGTATAGGGATGGATCGGATCAGAAAATACGTCTTTCTTTTTTCCTTCCTCCACCGCTTTTCCCAGATACATCACCATGACCCGGTCGCTGATATGCTCTACGACAGAAAGATCATGGGAAATAAACAACACCGCCATGTCTTCTTTTTTCTGTATCTCCGCAAGGATATTTAGGATCTGCGCCTGAACGGAAACGTCCAGGGCGGAAACCGGCTCGTCGGCGATCAGAAGAGCCGGCCTGGCGATCAGCGCTCTGGCGATAGCCAGTCTCTGCAGCTGCCCGCCGCTTAGCTCGTCCGGATAATGGGACAAAAGCTCTTCGTCCATTTTGATATATGACATCAGGGTGGAAAGCCGTTCTTTTGCTTCGTCCCTGTTCAGTCCGTAAAATTTCGCGGTTTCATTCAGGCCCGCGCCCAGGGTGTGCCTGGGGTTAAATGCCCCGTAAGGGCTCTGGAAGACCATCTGCATCCGCCGCCTTACCGGCCTTAACTGTCCTTTGCTATAACCGGAAATCTCTTTTCCTTCAAACCAGATCTCCCCTTCCGTCCGCTTTTCCAGGCCGATCAGACAACGGGCCAGGGTAGATTTACCGCAGCCGCTCTCCCCGACGATACTGACCAGTTCGCCCTCTTTTACAGACAGGTCTACGCCGTCCAGCGCCTTTACCTGTCCTTTTCCGGAGGAATAATATTTTTTCAGATGTCTGATCTCCAACAGGTTTTCACTCATCCTGCTCTTCCTCCTCTCTGCTGTTCTTCTGCATGGGAACGAGCCATCGCCGCCCCTGCGCAGCGGCTCCAATGGCTGCCGTTGCTCCAGATCTCCTGGGAACAGGTATAACAGCTTTCTTTCGCCACAGCGCACCTGGGGGCGAAGGCGCAGCCTGGGATCTCCTGGTTCAGTCTCGGCGGCGTGCCAGGTATGGTTTCCAGCGGTTCGCTGCCGCCGCCCCTGCGGGGGATCCCCCGGATCAGCGCCCTGGTATAAGGATGGATCGGATCCCGGAATATCTCTTCTACCGTCCCGCTCTCTACCACCTGTCCGGCGTACATAACGCATACCCGGCTGCATATTTCCGCTACTACGCCAAAGTTATGGGTGATAAGAAGGACGCTCATATGCATTTCGTCTTTTAATTTCTTAAGGATCTCCAGGACCTGAGCCTGCATGGTCACGTCCAGGGCTGTCGTCGGCTCGTCGGCGATCAGAAGCCTTGGGCTGCAGCTGATCATCATAGCGATCGCCGCCCTCTGGAGCATTCCGCCGCTGAATTCGTGCGGATACTGCCTGGCACGTTTTTCACCTGGAAAGATCCCCACCAGTTCTAAAAGCCTCGCCGCCTCTTCCATACCCTCTTTTTTCCCGATCTTTTTGTGATAGCAGATCATTTCGCTGATCTGATCCCCTACGGTGTAGAGCGGATCAAAGGCAGCCATCGGGTTCTGAGATACCATGGCGATCTCCTTTCCCCGCAGAAGGTTCATTTCCTTTTTAGGAAGCTTCAGGATCTCTTTCTCTCCATCTTTGGCCTGATAATAAACAGCGCCTTTATAAAAAGTCTTATCTTCCTGGTTTAAGCGCAGGATAGATTTGGCTGTCATGGATTTGCCGCAGCCGCTTTCCCCCACGATCCCAAGGATCTCCCCTTCATTGATCTGAAGGCTGACGCCTCTCACCGCATGGTACAGGCCTCTTGCTGTGATCAGATCCGTACAGAGCCCGTCCACTCTCAGCAATTCTCTGTTTTCCATTATCTTCCGGCCTCCTCTGCGATCAGTCCCCTCTTCACAAGCTGCCGGTACGTCGGAAGCCTGCGCTCCGAAGGATTCAGATATTTTCGGATCTCTTCTACAAATACATTGATCGCCACTACCGTGACCACGATCATGATGCCAGGCGCTAACGCCTGCAGCGGCTGGGTCAGAAGATACACCCTTCCGTCTTCCAGCATAGCTCCCCAGTCGGATACCGGCGGCTTTACCCCCAGCCCCAGGAAGCTCATAGCCGCCAGATCCAGGATAGCGTTTCCGATGTCCAGCGTTACCTGTACCAGGATCGTGGGCATGCAGTTTGGCAGGATGTGCTTAAAAAGGATCTTTCCCGTTCCGTAACCCATAGCTTCCACCGCTTCCACATAGGTCTGGTTTCTCTGGGTAAGCACGATAGAGCGGGTCGTCCTGGCCAGCATAGGCACATAGATCACGCCCAGGGCAAGGACTACTTTTTCAAATCCGCTTCCGAAAACCGCCACAAATACAAAGGCCAGCAGAAGCGGCGGGAAAGAAACGATGATATTGGTCACCCACATCATGACCTTATCCGCTTTGCCGCCGTAGTACCCTGCAAACAGCCCTGCGGGTATTCCCAGGATCATGGAGATCGCAACCACCGCAAAGGCCCCGCTCAATGTCATCCTTCCACCAAAAAGGATCCTGGAAAAGATATCCCTTCCCGTCTTATCCGTTCCCAGTAAATGCTCCGGGGAAGGAGAAGCGAAGATCTGCCTCAGATCCAGCTGGTTGGGATCCCAGGGTGCGATAAACGGCGCGAATATCGTCGTTGCAAATACTATGACAAGAACTGCCGCAGCAAGGATAAAGGGAAACGTCCATAAGGTTCCTTCTGAATTGGTTTTTCTTTTCATCCGCTTCATTCTTATTTTCCCTTTCTTGCCCGGATCCTGGGATCGATCAGACTGTAAAGACCGTCCGCCGCTGCGCTCGCCAGTAAAAATACGATCACGAGCATAAGGATGATAGCCTGCACCACCGGATAATCACTGGCTTTGATGCTGTCGATCAGGAAAGAGCCGATCCCTGACAGGGAAAATACGCTTTCCACCAGGACCGCTCCTACAATCATCGCGCCGATCTGGACGCTTAAGATGGAAATGACCGGAATCACCGCATTTTTCAGCCCGTGTTTCCAGATCCGGTTGGCTTCCGGCATACCCTTGGCTTCTACGTTCATCATATACGGCTTTTTCATTTCTTCGATCATTCCCTGCCTGGTTACCTTCAAAGTGATCGTGATCTTCGCGCAGGCCAGGGCGATACACGGCGCCAGCATTCTCCACAGATAACCGCCGACCCCTTCATAACCGCCGGCGATGGGATACTGAGGCGCTGCTTTTGACAGCGCAAACACCATCAGAAGGCTGAGGAGAAACGGCGGGATCGCAGCCAGGACAAGCGACAGGATGGAAATGATCCGGTCCGCAGGCCTGTCCTTCTTTACCGCGCTTAAAACTCCCAACGGGATAGCGGCCCCTACTGACAGGACGGACGCTCCGATCACCAGCCCCAGGGTCACAGGCGCCCTGGACAGGATGGATTCCAAAACAGGCGTCTGGTACTTATAACTTACTCCCCAGTCTCCGTGAAGAATTCCCTGAACCCAGATCAGATACTGTTTCCATACCGGCTGATCCAGATAAAATTTCTTTCTCGCGTTTTCAATGATCTCCGGCGTGCTCCCTTTTCCGCCTACGATAACAGAGATCGGATCCGTAGGAGAAAATAAATGGATCATAAAAAATATGAGGGCGCTGACTGCCACGAGGATACAGACGTATTCCGCTAGCTTTTTAAGCCAACTTACCGCCATGGTGTTTCCCGCCTTTCTTGAATGATATTCTTGATTCAGGATGGGACAACCGATACTTTCCTGCAAGCCCGACGTCTCTGTTGTCCATCCTGGATCAAGGCTGTTAATAGCAACTCTTCTGTAATCAGGATAACGAAAAAGCCGTTTCCTTTCCATCATGGTTTTGTAAACAGCTTGTAAAACGATTGTAAAATATTGTGTTTTTAGTTGTGTTTTCTTGCATTTCGTGCTAAGATAATCTCAAAATTCCGGCGCGGCAGCAGAAAGCTTTCGGGCACAGACGTGTCTGCTCGGCCCGTTTCCCGCGCAAGCAGTAAAATATGTGCAGCCATGACCAGGCGCAGAAAGGAAAACTCTCCATGATACTCCACGAACGTCACAGAGAAATCTTAAACCAGCTTTTCAGCGACGGTGTGGTCTATACCTCCCGGCTGAAGGATCAATTCGGCACTTCTTTTGAGACGATCCGCAAGGATCTGAAATACCTGGAAGAACAGGGGCTTTTGGCCCGCGTTCACGGGGGAGCTGTGCCCGTAAGCCAGCCGGACGCCCCGGCAGTTTCTGCGTTTCCTTCCCTTCCCCTGCCTCTGGATTTTCTGAAGCGCTGCCGCAATCACAGGGAGCAAAAGCAGCAGATCGCTGCAAAAGCCTGCCAGTTGATCCAGGAGAATACCTGTATCGCCCTCGACACCGGCACAACGTCTTACGAACTGGCCGGCTTTCTGATGGAACGTTTCACCCAGCTTACGATTGTGACAAATTCTATGGTCAACGCCCTTCTTCTATCCCAGAAACCGGAGTTTACGATCATCGTCACCGGCGGGATCGTTTCCCATCAGGAAAAGGCCCTGATCTCTGAGCTGGCCGTGCCCATGCTGCAGAATCTCAATATCGACATCATGTTTCTGACCACCTGCGGCATTGATCTAAAAACCGGGATCGCAGAGCAGAATATGGAAGAGATCTCCATCCATAAGCATATAGCCCGCCGCTCCAGACGTCTCATCGTCCTCGCCGACTCCTCCAAATTTTCCCGTTCCGCCTCCTTCCACGCATATCATTTTGAAGAGATCTCATCGATCATAACCGACGATCAGCTGGATGAAGAGATCGCCAGGAAGTACCGGAAATCAGGGGTAGACCTGATAATCGCCTGAAATACTCCTTTCCATTATATCGTGTAAAATCCGACAAGACGCGTCACTGGCGCGTCTTGTCGGATTTTCCCGGATAGCAGCTAGGATATTCTTTTCCGTCTTCGTAAAGTTTATCAGTTCAATGACATCGCTGATGGACATGGGATAACCGGTAAAGCCCGGCGGCTTCTGGTCCTGGAACTTCAGGTAAAGCGCTTCCAGGTCATTGGTATCTGCGGCTCCATCATATACCGCCTCATAATTTGACAGTTCCGACAGGCTGATGTGCTGTGTCCCCTGGTACAGATCCTTGGCGGTATGAAAGAGTACATAGCCTCCCAGAT
>CALWGI010000067.1 GCA_944380045.1 uncultured Blautia sp. | reverse complement strand
TTCGCTGTACTCGGACTGATATTTTTCCGCCGTGTCCGCCAGAGTCTCAAGATCCACTATATTTTCCACATCTTCGGTGGTTCCCTGGATCATGGGGATGGCGAAGCGTACCGGCATGACGTACTGGCTGCCGTCCTCCTCAACATAGGCGCTCCGGATATTCTGAAGCAATCCGTCTGCCTCTTCTGTTTTATCAAGAATACTGCTGATATCCGCCAGCATACCTTTTTCTGTATAAGTATCTGTCGGGATCCCGTCCAGGATCAGCACGTCCGGTCCGTTTCCCGCCATGATCTCCGTGTTCAGGTTTTTCAGGGCGTCGGTGCTGGTCACCGCGTCCTCTTCGCTCATGCCTGTTTCCAGATTCAGATAAATCTCAGGATATTTTTTCTGAAACAGAGCCGCGATCTGGCTCATATAGGAATTTTCTCTCAGGGAATACACCGTCAGCTCCGTTTCCGGCACGGCGGGCGTATCCGGAGAATATACATACTTCAGGAGTCTCCCCTTCCCTGTAGCGCTGTCCATGGAAGCAAGATAAAAATTCCCCTCTTCATCCCGCGCCAGGCTCACAAGCGCCGTATCGGGAGAACCAATACTGTTCAGGCTTCCGTCTATCACCTGTTCCACGATACTGCCGCCAAAAGAATAGCGGTAAAGTCCGTCTCTTTCCGCGAAAAACAGGCTGTCCTCCTCATCCCCCTCCACAAATACCACGGGAAAAGAGGTCGTGCTGGAAAGCTGCAGGTTATTTTCATCCGCAGTGATCTTCTCCGTCAGCGCCGCGGCGTCTTCCACAGGTTCTCCGGTTTCCAGATCATAATAGTGAACCGTATCCGTCACAGTGATCAGACGGTTCCTGTCTACTGTAAAATAATTCACGAAGGTTCCTTTTTCATATTCTGCTTTCACACTGCCGTCTGCGAGATTCACTTCCGCCAGACCTCTGCCCCTCAGGTTCAGGATAATGGTACCCTGATCCGTAAACTTCGCTTCTGTCACATAACCGTCTCCGACAAGCTCTGACGACCCCGGAAGTTCTCCGGCTTTTCCCTCAGGATCGATATAGTAAAGATGAAGTCCATATTCACCGCTCTCCAGATCCTGTTCTTCGCTGTTTGTCACTGTAAGAAAAATTCCTCCGTCTCCGGAAAGCTGGGGATAACTCACACTGAAAACATCGCCGTCAAGCCCGGTCTGCGCAAGCAGGGAAATCCCTTCACTCCAGGATGCGCCGCCGTCCCGGGAATCCGCATAATAAAACATATAGTTTTCATCAGTGTAGCAGACTCTGAGCGCGCCGTCTTCCAGAAACCGCATGGCCAGAAGCTGCTCACAGTTTTCCGGGACAGAAACATCTTCCTCAAGATACCGCCCCATAGCGGCGTTTTCGGAATTTTCTTCTGAACCGGCGTTTGCTGATCCTGAACTGCGCTCCGAATCGCCGCTTCCGTTTTCCGTATTCTCCACACTGCATCCGGTCATCCCCAGAATACCGGCAAAAGCCAGCGTTACTGCCATTACAGCGGCCGGTCCCTGTTTCCATATATGACGTCTTATCATTCTGTTTCCTCCTGCTGTTGATATAGTTCTCAGGCAGCCTGTCAGAAAAACAGTCTGCCTTTCCATCTGGTTTTCCCATCATAACAGCTTAATCTTTAAACAATCTCTAATCCTTTTTAAAGATTCTTTAGAGATTCCGTAGAGAAATCCGTGCTATAATATGTAAAATACAAAAAACTGGAGGGCTCTGCCATGTTCCGAAAACTCCATATCCAGATGACTGTTTTTTCCGCTCTGATCACCAGCGCCATTCTTATCGGAATGGCTTTTGCCTGTCTCATGATCGCGGAATCTTCCGCCAAAAGAAACAGCTACGTCTCTTTTCTCAATAACGCGCAGTCCTGCATTACCCATCTGGAAGAACAGAACGCGATCTCCCACCGATGGCTGCAGACTGTGATGGATACAAACAAAATCCGCATACAGATCCGGGACAACGGAGAACCCCTCTATTTTTATAAACTCACCGGCCATACCGGAGATTCCAAAGCTTTCCATCAGGCAGCAGCTCTTTCCCGGGACACCTGCGGTCTTGATCTGGAGAACTTTAGTCCGGATCAGAAACTCACCAGAAGCGCCGACTTCCGGTTTGCCGGCTACTACGCCTGCACCGCCCTGATCCCTCACGGAAACGGCGTACTGAGTATGATCATTCTCCACCCGTTGTCCGGGCTTCAGGCACAGTTAAATATGCAGCGGCTCGCCTTCGGCGTTGCCGTCCTTGCCGGTATTGCCGCTGTCATTGTATTTTCCTGGTTTTTCACCGGCAGAATGATCCGCCCTCTGGAAAAAAGCCGAAGAGAACAGACCGCCTTTATCGCCGCCGCATCTCATGAGCTCCGTTCCCCTCTGGCCGTGATCCGCTCCGGACTCTCCGCGGTTCCTGCAGCTTCCCCGGCGCAGGCTGAGGAATTTATCCATATGTCGCTGAAAGAATGCGACAGGATGGCGCGGCTGATCCAGGATATGCTGTCTCTCTCCGGAGCCGACAATCATACATGGAAACTGGATCTGAAGCCATGTGAACCGGATACCCTCCTCCTGGAGACGTATGAAAAATATGAACCGCTGATTCGGGAAAAAGGAATGAAATCTGACATTTCCCTCCCGGATGAACCCTTCGCCCCCATAATGCTGGACGCCGACAAAATCGCTCAGCTGCTGTCTGTCCTTCTGGATAACGCGCTGAGTTACGTGCCCGAGGGCGGGAAAATCTCCCTTTCCCTGAAAAAAGAACCGGGAGCCGCTGCCATCTCTGTGACTGACAACGGTCCCGGTATCCCGGATTCCGAAAAAGAATCTGTATTTCAACGGTTTTATCGTTCCGATACTTCCCGCAACGACAAACAGCATTTCGGGCTGGGGCTATGTATCGCCCGGGAAATCGCCCTTCTCCACAAAGGAAGCCTTACCGTGTCTGACGCTCCCGAAGGAGGAGCCGTGTTCACGCTGCGGCTGCCTCTGAAGTGATCATTACTCGCTGCGCAGAGCATCGATCGGATTCAGGTTTGCCGCCTTTACTGAGGGCAGCAGACCGAATACCACGCCGATCAGCATGGAAAACAGCACCGATCCTATGATAGCCGGAACGCTGATCGCCGTAGGCGCTCCGGAAACCTGGGCGACCACCCTGGAAAGGGCGATTCCCGAGATCACGCCGATGACGCCTCCGATACTGGTAAGCATTGCCGCTTCCGTAAGGAACTGAAACAGAATTATTTTTTTCCTTGCTCCGATGGCCTTCTTCAGGCCGATCTCACTTGTCCTCTCTGTTACGGAGACAAGCATAATGTTCATTACGCCGATCCCTCCTACCAGAAGAGAAATGCTGGCGATCCACAGAAGCTGCTGGTTCGTGCTTTCGCTGAGTTTCTGAAGGCTTCTCACACGTTCCATCACGTCGTCCGCCCTGTATCTGAAATTCGAATCTTCACTGAGTCCCTGATTCAGGATACTGGCCACGTCGTTTCCCGCCTGGCTCATATTATCTGTGGAATCCGCCCGGATCACCACATTCTCCGGCTCGTCAAACTGGAACGCAATGGGCCAGCATTTACTGGGGATCATTACCGTTCCGATCATCGTCTGGTAGTATTCATAGAATTCATTGATATCGCTGATATTGGGCTGATAATTGTCATTCTGCCTGACAACGCCCACAACAACAAAAGGATCGTCCCCTATCTCAATAGTCTTCCCCACAGGATCCTCTCCGGCAAAAAGATTCTCCGCCGCATTGGAATCCACCAGGGCAACTTTTCTCAGTTCGTCATAATCCTTCTGAATGAATCCTCTTCCTGACTGTATCATATATCCGCAGGTATCCAGATAATTCATATCGATCCCGTAAATGGTTCCGCCCTGAAAAGCTGAATTCTGATAATATACGCTGCTGGAATAGGTCCTCGTATAGAAAAACGTAGCGTTCACCACATGATCCATGTTCATAACATCGTCTTTCTGTTCCGTGGTCAGCACCGGCGGAGTGCCGCTGCTGCTCATGCCGTATTCCGGATCATAAGTACTGTCGCCGTCATAAAGACTGATAGTGACTGTATTATTTCCCGCTCCGATCAGATCTTCTTTGATCTGTTCACTTGTCCCCTTAATCGTCGAAACAATGGCAATGATAGACGCGATTCCGATAATGATACCCAGCATGGTCAGAAAGGAACGCATTTTATGCGACCAGATTCCCTGAATGGATATCCTTAAATTTTCAAGCATAAAAAATCCGCCTTTCTTCTAGTATCCGTACAGCTCTTCCAGCGTACTCTCTCTCGTCTTTGCTCCTTCTTTCGCGGAATCTCCATATGGAAAAGCGATCTTGTCTTCCCCGGTAAGTCCGCCTGTGATAAGCACGCTGTATCCTCCGCTTACATTTCCGCCTGTTTTCACTTCCTGACGTGTAAGCACTCCGTCCACATCTTTATAAACATAATTCACGCCATTATCCGAGCGGACAAACGCGCGGTCCAGCACGATCGAACCCGAAGCGCTGCCGTTGTTCTGAAGAGTCACCGACAGCCAGTCATCCTCCGAAACCTGCAGGGATTTATCCAGGATTTCCGCGCTGTATGTATAGTAAGAGGCGTTCGGATTTCCCGTTCCCATATAACTGCTGGAAGATACAGGATAATCAGAAACATCCATCACCTTCGCCTCAAAGGTTCCGCTGCTGCCGGAACAGGTCAGAATCGTATCCTCCGTCACCTGATCCAGCATAAGTTCGCTGACCGTCCCCCGCACATAATATCCGTCCTTGCTCTTAACACTCAGGAACGAATCTCCTTCAGAGGTTCCGGTAAGCGGATCGCCGACACTCGACACCATGCCGTCCAGTTTGCTGTATACTACTTCATTCTGGGCTTTCTTTTCCAGTTTGTTGATCTCCAGCGCGCTTTCACGGATATCAAGTTTCAGGCTCTCCACCTGGGTCTCCTGCAATTTTATCGCTTCTTCTCTGGTGAGCGATGTGGTTCCGTCATCTCCTCCGGTTCCCGGATCATAACCGCCGTCGTCGTACGGCAGTTCCTCTTCATACTGGGACGCGCCCTCCAGCGTAAATTCCATCTCAGCTGAATCGCTTACCATATTTTCCAGAAGGCTTCCATCTATCAGATAATAACCGATACAGGATTCTGTTCTGTCCTGAAAGTTTGTTATTGTGTCATTCTGATGAAACTCCAGCTGATACCAGTATCCGTTCACTCCGAATTCTTTTGTCCCGTCTTCCAGGAATCCCGCCATCTTATTCAGAAAAGCGCCGGTAACCACAACTTTGCCTTTGGCGGAACTGCAGAGAAATACAAAGGGATCCTCTTCCGTACCGGTTCCCGTAAAAGGCTGCGTATCCGCATCCAGCCTCTGATAGAATTCAGGCTCTCCATCCATGAAGTCATCCTGACCGGCAGAAGGGTCTGTATCTATAATTTCCACATTATCCACAAAATCCCCGGCGCTGTCGTCTGTAATATCTCCGGGCGTTTCCGCAGAAGGAGTCTGTGTGGGTTCTCCGGAAATTTCAGGCTGGGAACTGTCCCCTCCCGAACCGAAATCAACGGAAATATCTCCGTCTCCTTCCTGATCAGTGAAAGTATCGTCCGGCGTACCTGTCGGGTCTGCCGGTGTGTCCGTGGGATTTGCCGGCGTATCTGTGGGCTCCGGCGAAGGCTCTGCTTCCGGAGTCTGCGTACCGCCTTCCGGCTGATCTGAAAAATCTGCCGCAGGCGCCTGTCCGGAAGCTTCGTCAGACGTACCGCTTCCATCGTCAAACTGACCGGCCGCCGCAAGCACAGGGCCTGTTGCCGCTGCCAGATAACTGCCGTTGATGTTTCCTGACGCCGACGCAAGTTCGTCGTCAATATCATCTGCCGGCACCATATCATCTTCAGAGAGTCCTGAAAGGGAATCATCTGTTTCCTCTTCTATAGGACCTCCGTTCCTGAGACTCGTAAGTCTGTTTTCGGCTTTTGTCAGATCCTGTTCCTGCTGCTGCTGTTTCAGACGGGCAATGTTCAGTTCCATCTGTACCAGCGTCATATCAAAAGAAATAAGCGGATCGCCTTTCGCGACGGAATCCCCTTCCGTCACATACACTTCTTTGATGATCATATCCTGATCCACATTTACGTTCTGCGTCACATTCGTGACGATATTTCCTTCCAGCATCGTGTCGTCCGTATAATAGTCTGCGGCTATGCTGTCTACGCTTACTACCGGAACCGTCTCCTGTCTGGAATTCCTGAAATATATCGCGGCGCCCGCCACAGCGCCTGTGATCAGGGCGACCGTAAGAACGCCTGCCACGACTATTTTTATTTTACTCATGCATTCACCCCTTTTTCAGTCAGTTCGCCATCCCGGATCAGCACAACGCGTTTCGCATGCGCGGCGATTTCCGGGTCATGAGTGATCATCAGGACAGTGACGCCTTCCTCATTAAGCCTCTGAAAAAGTTCCATAACCTGGGCGCCCGATTTACTGTCCAGGGCTCCTGTCGGCTCGTCTGCCAGAAGGAGTTTCGGATTGTTGACAATTGCTCTGGCAATGGCTACTCTCTGCATCTGGCCGCCGGAAAGCTGGTTCGGCCGGAAGTTCACCCTGTCAGAAAGCCCCACTCTGTCGAGAGCCTTCAGCGCCCTCTCCTTTCTCTCTTTTCTGGGAACCCTTGCATAATTCAGCGGCATCTCTACATTTGCCAGCGCCGTCTGCCTGGGCAGAAGATGAAAGCTCTGAAAAACAAATCCGATTTTATTCAGGCGGATATCCGACATCGTGTTTTCCGAACAGGAACGGATATCCTGTCCGTCCAGGATAAAGCTTCCCTCCGTCGCCTGATCCAGACAGCCGATAATGTTCATCAGCGTCGTTTTTCCGGAACCTGACGGTCCCATGATAGCGACATATTCCCCTTCCTCCATGGAAAAATTCACATCTTTCAGAACGGGAACTGTCATTTTCCCCTGCTGATATTCCTTATATATCCCCTTAAGTTCAAGAATCATTATTTTCCTCCGTATTCCGCTGCTCTGCGGCTTAGATTATCCAGTCCGGTCTCATTCCAGAGGCGTCAGATCCTCCTCAATATTTCCATCCGTTATCTCAAAATCTTCAAATGCTTCGCTGTCCTCTATCATCCCGGTATCATCTGCCATCATGGCATCGTCGTCCGTAACCATATACTCGTCTCCGGCTCCGGAAGCATCCATGGTCATTCCGTCGTCCATCATTCCGGCATCATCTGTCATCATCCCGTCGTCCGTAACCCACATCTCATCTTCTGTCGTTCCGGTGTCCGACGCCCAGGAATCATCCGTTGCCATTCCGTCGTCCGTAACCCACATCTCGTCTTCCGTCATCCCGGTATCGTCTGTCATCCCGGAGTCGTCTGCCGCCCAGGAGTCGTCCGTCATCATTCCGTCGTCTGTCATCCCGGTATCATCCATTACTCCGTCGTCCATCGTTCCGGTTTCATCTCCTGACGGTACCATATCAACGTTATCTGTCCGGGCCGCGCTGTTGGTGGTCGTCGGCATCCCCTCTTCCAGAGTATCGGAAGGATAGGCGATACAGTCATTCTTTGTAAGACCGTCTGCAATCTCATACTCACCCAGAGTATCGTCATACTGTCCCAGGACTACAGAACGTTTTTCCAGTTTTTTATTTTCGTCTGCCGCCCACACATATGGGTTCTCCGTATCCGCATCTACAATATAAAATTCGCTGAGCCAGAGACCGGCTTTCTTATTTTCCTGTCCCTCATCCATCTCTATGTATACGTGCTGCCCCAGCATGAGGCCGTCTGAAGATTCCAGATTCACATAAAAAGGATATGTGCTTGATGTCGTCTGCTCGTTCCCGGTATCTACCATTCCGTACATCGAACTGCTGCTGTCCGTATTGGCGCTCTCCCGGTCTACGTTTCCCATAGTTCCGCGCCATATCTGTTCCTCGTCCACACGGGAGCGCACGATCACCGGATCTCCCTCAATGATGCTGTCCGCGTTCATCTCGTTGACCATCCCTTTGATTCTATAGGCTCCGGTACTGAGAATTGTAATAAACGCATTACCGGAATCACCGCTGTCCGAATAGGAAGAATAATCATCAAGCGACGAGTCCAGGCTGTCTCCGTCATTTGTCGCCAGTTTGGAGGTATCTATCTTCTGGATCACTCCGTCGATGGAACTCCTCACTTCCGTATTGCCGGTAGCGCTTTGAAGCTTGTCGATCTCAGCCTGCTTGCTCTTCTGATCATATTCATTTTTCTTCAGATTCATGCGGTTGGTCTCTATTTCGATCGTATAGGAAAGCTGAGAATCCTGAGAAGCATTTTTTTTCTCTTTCTCAAGAGTCGCGATCTGCTCGGTAAGGCTGGCCGCTTCATTTTTCAGTCTGTCCATCTCCAGCTGGGTCTCCGCCAGATCTTCCTGTATGCTGCTCAGATCGTAGGAAAAAAGGAGCTGTCCCTGTTTTACTTCCTGCCCAGTCTGAACCTGGACTTCCTTTACCGTCCGTCCGCTCTCCAGCTCCACTTCAACCGTTTCCTGCGGTTCCACCACGCCTGCGTATCTGTTGGCAACGCCGGAAACATTGCCTGTAATATCACTGATCTTCGATACATAAACCGCATTACTGCTGTCGGCCGCTCCGCCGAAAACGCCGAGTTTCCAGCATAAACCTGCCGCAGCGCCCGCAATTATGATAACACCCAAAAGGATTATGATACGTTTCTTCATAAATACTGTACCCTCCTGCACAGTGCGGATTTACCCGCGCCGGCTCCTCATCTATTCTGATTATAAAGTTTTCTCTTTATTTTATCCTATTATCATAGCAGATAAGTCCGTAAAAGAAAAGTCCTGGGGAAAAGCACATATTTTTTTCACAGTTTTTTCACGTTTTTTTTAGAAAAAAGCCGCCAAATATCCGTTTTTTTGACTTTTTCTCCATTATCTGGTAGAATAGATAAGAATATTTTGGAAAGGAAAGAAACTTATGAAGATGGCAAAAGTATGGATCCCCTTCCTTCTGGTCATCCTTATCGTATCAGCCTGTATCGGCTGTTCTCATGTGGATAAGACCAATGTGGAGGAGGTCATTACCAATGAGCTGAATCTCCTGAAAAATCTTGATTCTGACACCGTTCATAAGTATGTTGCCTACGAGGAACTGTTTCCTGATGTCCGGGAAAAAACAGATCTTTCTGAAGAAGTACAGGAAGTTTTTTCTCTCTTTTTCAGGGATTTTGATTATAAAATCCTTGATATCGACGTCGGACAGGATAAGATGTCGGCAACTGCCAGTCTGAAGCTCTCTACCATTGATACGGAGGCTCTTGCCAGAGACTACGACATCATGCATCTAAAGGACGCCATTCTCAGCGCCGCCGTTTCTTCTGATAAAGAAGCGGATCCTGATTCACTGGAGGCGCGGTACCTGATTTTAAATGAACTCCTGAAAACCAACGAGTACAAAACCGTGGAAACAGACTGTACCATGGAGCTCAAAAACACAGGGAATGATGAAGAAGAATGGGAAATCGTCCGGACATACGAACTGGAAAATAATCTTGTCGGCGGTCTGATGACACATCTGTCTGACAGTGATCTTCTCTCTCCTGAAGAGACACTGACCGTCTATCTGGAAACCCTGAAAACTATGGATCTGGATCAAATGAGCAATTATCTGGGGATTGAAAGTCTTCTTAATACCTCTGATGACGCCAAAAGCTCTATCGCCGCCGCCCTGGTGGAACAGGTACATAAAAACTTTGATTTCAAGATCAAAAGCTCTGATGTACAGAGCTACAGCGCAGCTGTGGAGACAGAATTAACCACCTTCGACAGCGCATCGATTCTGGAAGCGTATCAGAATGAACTTGACGAATATCTGGATTCTCCGGACGCTGTGATCGACGGAGCGCAAAAACGTTATAACCGCTCTCTGGAACTACTCCTGAAGCACATCGAAAACAACAGCGCAACGGTAACTTCAACCGTAACTTTTCATCTTATTAACGACGGCGTATCCTGGAAGCTTACAGATGAAAGCCAGTCTTTAGGCACCGGAATCTTCGGCAATCTGGTTACTACGCCTGAGGAAAATTCCTCTGATGATTACAGCGAAGAGGGAGAGGCTTACGAAGATTCTTCCTATGATGACTCTTCATACGATGATTCTTCTTATGACGATTCTTCCTATGACGACTCTTCTTATGATGAAGAGTATGATTCCTCTTATGAAGAATGACCCGTTCCGGATCTTCAGTAAAAGAGCACAGAAGGAACTGCGAATCAGTTCCTTCTGTGCTCTTTCTGTATTCATCGTCTTTTGTGTTCACATTACTCTTCTTCCTGTTCTTCGGATATCTCCAGCCCAAGCTCTTCCAGCTGCGCCTGGCTCACCCTGCTGGGAGA
>CALWGI010000066.1 GCA_944380045.1 uncultured Blautia sp. | reverse complement strand
CCATGGCGGTTATCATGGTAGCCGGAAACCAGGCGAGAATGCCCCAGGGCCTTCTCAAGGGACTCCGTACCCTGACGGCAAACATTGTTACAGAGATGGGTTATGCGACAGGTCTTCACAGAGAAGCGCTGATCGCTACAGGCGTGGTACTGTTCGTATTCATCCTGATCATTAACTTATGTCTCTCATTACTGAACAGGAGGGCTAATAATGCAGAGTAATTTTGCGGCAGTAAGTTCAGCGGAAATGGAAAAAAGAAATACCACCACTACCTCTGATCATCTGCGTTCTTATATCCACCATCCGGGTTCCGGCATACTGGCGCTCCTTACGGGGCTGGCGGCGGTGATCACATTCGCGGTGCTGATCTTCCTGGTGGTATATATTCTGGTAAAAGGTATTCCCTACCTGACTCCTTCTCTTTTCAGCCTGGAGTACAATTCAGAGAACGTATCCCTTATGCCCTCTCTGATCAATACCTTTATCATGACGTTTATGTCTCTGATCATCGCGGCGCCTCTGGGGATTTTCGCGGCGATCTATCTTGTGGAATATGCAAAAAAAGGCAATAAACTGGTAAAAGTGATCCGTATCACAGCAGAGACCCTTTCCGGAATTCCCTCCATCGTATTCGGTCTGTTCGGTATGCTGTTCTTCGTAACAGCTCTTCACTGGGGAATGTCTCTGCTGGCAGGTTCCTTTACCCTGGTTATCATGGTGCTGCCGCTGATCATGCGTACCTCCGAGGAGGCGCTGAAGGCAGTGCCGGATTCCTACAGGGAAGCAAGCTTCGGTCTTGGAGCCGGCAAGCTCCGCACCATTTTTACCATTGTGCTTCCATCCGCAGTACCCGGTATCCTGGCCGGCGTCATCCTTGCCATCGGACGTATTATCGGAGAGACGGCCGCACTTCTGTACACATCCGGTACGGTAGCCCAGATTCCGGATCTCATGGGTTCGGGACGTACGCTGGCCCTTCATATGTATGTGCTTTCCAGCGAGGGACTCCACATGAACGAGGCGTCCGCGACGGCTGTGGTAATTCTTATTTTTGTACTGATCATCAACGGCCTGTCAAGTATGCTGGCTAAACGAATTGCGAAAGGATAAGGAGAAATGAGCGAGACGATAAAGCTTTCAATCGAGGACATGAACCTGCATTACGGCACGTTTCATGCGTTAAAAGATATCAATATGCACATCCCGGAGAAGGAGATCACCGCGTTCATCGGCCCCAGCGGCTGCGGCAAATCCACTCTTCTGAAATCCCTGAACAGGATGAACGACCTGGTGGAGGGCTGTGTGATCACCGGTAAGGTGGAGCTGGACGGAGAGGATATTTACGGAGATATGGACGTGAACCTGCTCCGCAAAAGAGTGGGTATGGTTTTCCAGAAACCGAATCCCTTCCCCATGAGTATTTATGACAATATCGCCTACGGTCCCAGAACTCACGGCATCCGTTCCAAGGCAAAACTGGACGACATCGTGGAAAAATCTCTCCGCGACGCCGCGATCTGGGATGAGGTAAAAGACCGTCTGAAAAAAAGCGCCCTGGGTATGTCCGGCGGACAGCAGCAGAGACTCTGTATCGCCCGCGCGCTGGCGGTACAGCCGGAAGTGCTTCTGATGGACGAGCCGACTTCAGCTCTTGACCCCATTTCCACTTCCAAGATCGAGGAGCTGGCGCTGGAGCTTAAGAAGGATTACACGATTGTGATCGTAACCCACAATATGCAGCAGGCAACACGTATTTCCGACAAAACCGCTTTCTTTTTGCTTGGAGAAGTGGTAGAATTCAATGATACGGACACACTGTTCTCCATGCCTGCGGACAAGCGCACAGAAGATTATATCACAGGGAGGTTTGGCTGATATGACAACACGTTTTGAGCGGCAGCTGGAAGAACTTCATGTACAGATGATAACAATGGGAAGCCTCTGCGAGAAGGTGATCACCCTTTCCGCACAGGCGATCCGCGGCGTAGAGTGTGCCGGAGAAGTTTTTGAGACTGACAAGGAAATCGACAACAAGGAAAGAGAGATTGAGACACTCTGCATGCGTCTCCTTCTCCATCAGCAGCCTGTGGCTGGAGATCTAAGAGAGATTTCGGCGGCCCTCCGGATGATCTCCGATATGGAGCGCATCGGCGACCAGGCGGCGGATATTGCCGATCTGTCCAGATTCATTGACAGAAATATGGATCACATACCGGCCCAGCTTGAGAAGATGGTTGAGATGACTGTCCATATGGTGACGGAAAGCGTTGACGCTTTTGTAAAATCCGATCTGGATCTCTGCAGAAAAGTCATCGATGATGACGACAAAGTAGATCAGGCGTTCAATGAGATCAAGGAAGAGCTTGCGAACCAGATGGATAAGAGCCTGGACGTCAAGGTGGGTCTGGATCTTCTGATGGCGGCAAAATATATGGAGCGTATCGGAGACCACGCGGTGAACATTGCAGAGTGGGTGGAATATTCCATTACAGGAGTTCACAGAAACAATGAACACCAGCTGGGAGGAAATTAAGGTTGACAAAAAAGATATTCAAGTCCAGCATTCTTGCTTCGGTGATCGTGCTGATCATCGGAATGGCCTGTGTGCTGGGGGTGTTGTACCGTCATTTCGGCGGCCAGATCATAAATGAGCTGAAGAAAGAAGCGGAATATCTTTCCTACGGCGTGGAGCTTAAGGGAAAGGATTATCTGGAAAATGTCAACGGGCAGGATTCCCGCATCACCTATATAGATGATGCGGGCAATGTGCTTTATGACAGTATGGCTGACGAGGAAGCCATGGAAAACCACAAAGACCGTGAGGAGTTCCAGGAAGCGGAAGAGACGGGCGTGGGACAGGCGGAGCGTATCTCGGATACGCTCTCGGAGCGGACGCTCTATTACGCGGTGCGTCTCAGTGATAATTCCGTTCTCCGGGTATCCAGTACCCAGGACTCTGTCCTGGCGCTTACGGTTCAGCTGATACCGCCTGCTATGGGGATCCTGGCGGTACTGATCATCCTGGCGTGCTTTTTTGCCTCCCGGATCGCTTCCCGGATCGTGGAACCTCTGAATTCTCTCGATCTGGAACATCCGGAGGAGAATATGGTGTATGAAGAGGTGGCTCCTCTTCTGAGCAAGATCCATAAGCAGAACGGCCAGATCAGGCTTCAGATCGAGGAAGCCCGGAGAAATCAGGAGGAATTCCGTATTATCACGGAGAATATGCAGGAAGGACTTCTGGTGATCGACGCCTATACCATGATCCTCTCCGGAAACTCAAGCGTGTGGAAGATGTTCCAGGTATGGGAGCCCAAGATCGGAGAGAGTGTGTATTCTCTGGACAGGACGGAGGATTTCCGCAAGGTGATCGAGAAGGTCCTGAAGGGTGAGCACGGAAGCGCCCTTCTTCATGTGGACAATGAATTTATCCATCTGATCGCCAATCCGGTGACCAGGGATGGAAGTATCGTGGGCGCGGTGCTGGTTCTGATGAATGAGACGGAGAAGGTACAGAGGGAGAGCCTGCGCCGGGAATTCTCGGCCAACGTTTCTCATGAGCTGAAAACCCCTCTTACCTCTATCTCCGGGTACGCGGAGATCATTCAGGGAGGCCTTGTGCGGGATGAGGATATCCGGGGCTTTGCCGGAAGGATCTACAAGGAAGCGCAGCGGCTTATCCAGCTTGTGGAGGATACGATCAAGATCTCCCAGCTTGACGAGGGGGCCAATCCCTATGAATGGGAAGATGTGGACGTCTGCCAGCTGGCAAAAGAAGTGTGCGGCAATCTGAAAGACGTGGCCTATAAGAAGAACGTGCATCTCTTCATCGAAGGGAAAGAGGTTTACTGCCGCGCCGTGCGGCCGATCCTGGAGGAGGTTCTCTATAACCTCTGCGATAACGGCATCAAATACAACAGAGACGACGGAACCGTGAGTATTCACATAGAAGAGGAAGAAGAGAATGTGCGGATCGTGGTGAAGGATACCGGTATCGGTATACCGCGGGAAGACATCAGCAGAGTGTTCGAACGCTTCTACCGGGTGGATAAGAGTCATTCCAGAGAGATCGGGGGAACCGGTCTGGGTCTTTCCATTGTAAAGCACGGAGTCACTTTCCTGGGCGGAACTGTGGATATGATCAGCGAGCTGGGAAAGGGCACGGAAATTACCGTGATCCTTCCGAAGAGCGGAAAAACGGAATGAACGGATCGAATGATCCGGCAGAAAACCGAAAAGGTTATAAATGTAAAAAGAGGTTATCGGAACATATGGATTCCGGTAACCTCTTTTTTCAGTAGTTATAGGCCCCCTCATAGCTGAAGCAGGAAGTTTTCTTCCGCGACTGTTCGTGGCAGTCTTTACACCGGTCGCAGAATTCCTGCTCATAGCAGGTGGCGCAGAGACAGTCCCCGCAGGCGCTGCGGTCGTACTCCGGGGAGCAGGTATAAGCTGTTCTGTCCTGTTCTTCCTTCATATAAATCACGCTCCTTTGACCTAAAGATCATCTTAAGTCTATTATACTTTATGGAGCATACAATTCAAGTGGTTTTGAGGAGATATTTAAATATTTACATAAACAGGATCAATAGTCTGTCTTATGGTAGAACCTTCCGTTGATAAAGTCTGTCTTGATAATGTTTACAAATGCGTCGGGATCTACTTCCATCACCTTTTTTACAAGGAGTTTCGCCTCCTCGCGGGAAACTACCGAGTAGATCATGGAGGTGGAATCCTTGGTGTAGCAGCCCATGCCGTCCAGCCTTGTGGCGGAGTGGTGGGAGAGATGGGAGATCTCTTCGTAAACCTCGTCCGGATGCCTTGTCACGATAAAGAGTGTGTGCTTCTTGTAACGCTGGTGCAGGATCTGGACCACCTGTGTGGAGGTGAACTGGAAGATGATGGAGTACAGAGCCTTGTCCCAGCCGAAGAGCAGTCCGGCGATAACAAGAAGGATAGCGTTTCCGCAGAAAATATAATTCCAGATATCGCGGCCGTTCTTTTCGGAAAAATAAATGGCGATGAAATCGGTTCCTCCGGTACTGGTATTTCCGATTAGGCACAGCGTGATGACCACGCCGTTGATCAGCCCGCCGAAAATACTGATCAGCAGGGGATCGTAGGTGATGGGCTGCGCCGGGATCAGGTCGGTGAGGATACCAGACAGCAAAATAACCACACAGGAGCTCATGGTAAATTTCAGGCCGATGAATTTCAGACCGATAAAAACAGGGATTGCGTTCAGGGCGAGGTTGATCACCGTATAGGGAACCTCTATCCCGGCGAATTCCCGGAAAATGCTCTGGATCAGAAGGGTGACTCCGTTAAAGCCTCCGGGGATCAGTCCTCCGGTATTGACAAAGGTGTTGATGTTTACCGCGCAGATGACGGCGGCTATAACAGCGCAGCCATAGCGTTTCATTTCGATCTTCGGATCCATGTTTTTCAAAGCTGCCATATTATTCATTTTCTTATGTTCCTCTCTTTTTCATACGTTATCTGGCTTCCCAGCGGCCGGACGCGCCGCAGGGGAGTACAAGTCCGCTGCCTGTCACCGGCAGTCCGATCTCCTGGGAGTCCACGCTTCCGGAAAACTTCTTCAGTTCCGTGGCAAGCATATAGGTAAGCACCGCGGGAGCCAGCCCTGTGGTGTAGGAGTTCACCAGGAAGAAAAGCGGTTCCGGGCTGAGGATTCTGGTACACAGTTTGATAAGAGGATGGATGGCGTCCTCGATCTTCCAAATCTCGCCTTTGGGTCCTCTTCCGTAGGAGGGCGGGTCCATGATTATGGCGTCATAATGATTGCCCCGGCGGATCTCCCTTTCCACGAACTTCACGCAGTCGTCCACCAGCCAGCGTATGGGGGCTTCTGAAAGCCCTGAGGCTGCGGCGTTCTCTTTCGCCCAGGTGACCATGCCTTTGGAGGCGTCCACATGAGTGACGCTGGCGCCTGCCGCAGCGGCGGCAAGAGTAGCTCCGCCCGTGTAGGCAAAAAGGTTCAGCACTTTTACCGGCCGGCCTGCGCCGCGTATTTTTTCACTGAACCAGTCCCAGTTTACCGCCTGTTCCGGAAACAGTCCGGTGTGTTTGAAGCTGAATGGTTTCAGCCGGAAGGTCAGTTCTTTATAATGTATTTCCCACTGCTGGGGAAGATCAAAAAACTCCCATTCGCCGCCGCCTTTTTTGCTCCTGTGATAATGAGCGTTGCGGTTTTTCCACCGGCGGTCTGTTTTCGGCGTGTCCCAGATGACCTGGGGATCCGGACGGACCAGGACATATTTTCCCCAGCGCTCCAGCTTCTCCCCGCAGGAGGCGTCCAGGACTTCGTATTCTTTCCAGTTATCTGCAATCCACATAGATGTCTGCCTTTCATTATTAAGTAATCAGGGAAAAGAGTGTTCCCTGTAACCTCAGTATATGGTAATCAGAAGAAATCCGCAAGAAGAAACTTTTAAGTCACGGTCTTGACAGCAGGACTTTAGCATACTAAAATAGACGGGATAGAGCAAAGCAATACAGGTGAAGATTATAGTCGGACTGACGTATTAAGGCGTCTGCGTCCAATCTGGCGGTGACCGGATACAGGACCGGCAAAGGACGGTACATCAGATACGGCGCGAGGAGGAAGATTATGAAGAAATACAGTGAAATGAGCAGAGAAGAACTGCTGGCTCTGAAGAAGGAGCTGGATCAGCAGTTCGCGGACATCAAGGCGCAGGGTCTGTCCCTGGATATGTCCAGAGGGAAACCGGGCATGGATCAGCTGGATATCTCCATGGAAATGATGGACGTCCTGAAGGGAGATTCCGATCTGAAATGTGAGACAGGAGTGGACTGCCGGAACTACGGCGTGCCGGACGGTATTCCGGAAGCCAAACGACTTCTGGGAGCGATCTCCGAAGTGGATCCTGACAACATCATTATCTTCGGCAACTCCAGTCTGAACGTAATGTTCGATACAGTGGCCCGCTCCATGACACACGGCGTTATGGGGAATACGCCCTGGTGTAAGCTGGATAAGGTGAAATTCCTCTGTCCGGTTCCGGGATACGACCGCCACTTCAAGATCACTGAATTTTTCGGAATCGAAATGATCAATATCCCCATGACTCCGGAAGGACCGGATATGGACATGGTGGAGAAGCTGGTAAGCGAGGACGCCGCGGTAAAGGGTATCTGGTGCGTGCCGAAATATTCCAATCCGCAGGGTTATACCTATTCAGAGGAGACGGTGAAGCGTTTCGCGCACCTGAAGCCGGCGGCTCCGGATTTCCGTATTTACTGGGACAATGCCTACAGTGTTCATCATCTTTATGACGAGGATCAGGATTTCCTTCTCGAGATCCTGGATGAATGCGCGAAGGCAGGCAATCCGGATATGGTATATAAATTTACTTCCACTTCCAAGATCAGTTTCCCGGGCTCCGGTATCGCGGCAGTGGCTGCGTCCAAAGCAAACCTGGACGATTTCCGCAAATATATGCAGATCCAGACCATCGGCCATGACAAGCTGAATCAGCTCCGTCATGTAAGATTCTTTAAGGATCTTGCGGGCGTTCACGAGCACATGAGAAAACATGCCGCACTGATCCGTCCGAAATTCCAGCTTGTGGACGACATTCTTACCAGAGAGCTGGACGGACTTGGAATCGGCGAATGGACGAAACCCAAGGGAGGATATTTCATTTCCTTTGAGTCCATGGAAGGCTGCGCGAAAGCTATCGTGGCCAAAGCGAAAGAGGCGGGAGTTGTAATGACAGGGGCAGGCGCCACCTATCCCTACGGCAAAGACCCGAAAGATTCCAATATCCGTATCGCGCCCACTTATCCGGATCTCAAGGAACTGGAAGAGGCCGCGAAGGTGTTCGTGGTATGCGTGAAGCTCGCCAGCGTGGAGAAGCTTCTGGAAGCATAAAGAACGCAGGAAATACTGTGAAATATTGTAAAACAGCCGGAGCGGAGGCGCCGGCATAAAAAAGCCGTTACAGGAGTGATCCGGCAGGGAGGTTTTATGGCAGAAAAACATACAGAAACGAGTACAGGCAGAAAGGTTTTGACAGGCGTGATCGCAGTTCTGCTTCTGCTTACTGTGGCTGCCTATGGTTTCGGGGTGTATTATTTTACCCGGCATTTCCTCCCGGGATCTCTTGTGAACGGCTTTAACTGTTCTTATATGGATGAGACGGAAACAGAGGATCTGCTGACGCAGGCGACGGACGCTTATGTGCTTGCGGTGCAGACGAGAGGAAACGGCCAGGAAAGTATTTCCGCTGATGAGATCGATCTTTCCTATCAGCCGGACGGAAGTGTGAGGAAGCTTCTGCACGGGCAGAACAGATTTCTCTGGTTCCTTTCTTTCGGGCAGCATAAGACTTATGAGGTCCCTTCGTCCGTGTCCTGCGACAGGAATCTTCTGGAGCAGAAAATCGACAGTCTTAACTGCATGAAAGACAATATCGCCCCTGCAGACGCCCGGATTGAAGATAACGGCGAAAGATTCGAGATCATTCCGGAAACTGTGGGCACACAGGTGAACAGGGAACGGCTGGACGAGGAGATCCTCAGAGCCGTAACGACAGGAGATCCCGTGGTGAATCTGGAAGAGGACGATTGTTATGACAATCCTTCTGTTTACGCAGAGGACGAACGTCTGATTAAAGACTGCGAACAGATGAACGAGCTGACGGACGTGGTGATCACCTATGATTTCGGCGACCGTAAAGAGACTGTGGACAGAAATGTGATCAGAGAGTGGCTCTCCCGGGATGAAAACGGAGACCTGATCCTGGACAGGGAGAAGATCTCGGCATATGTGGCCGCACTGGGTGAGAAATATAATACGCCGGGGCTGACGAGGACTTTTGAGACTTACGATAACAGGGAAATCACTGTTTCCGGCGGAGACTACGGATGGGTGATAGATGAGGCGAAAGAAACAGACGCGCTTTATCAGGCCGTGACAGACCGGAAAACCCAGGTGAGGGAACCGGTATACCAGCAGAGCGCTATGAGTCGGAATACCAATGACATCGGTTATACTTATGTGGAGGTGGATCTTTCCAATCAGCGCCTGGTGGTTTACCGGGATGGAGTTCCGGCGGCGGATACGGGGATCCTTGCCGGCAGCGGTACGCCGGAAGGCGTGTACCGGATACAGGATATGCAGTCGCCGGCCGATGTGAACGGAAAATCGGTGAATTACAGGATCTCCTTCGGGGACGGACTGGGGATCCAGGACGATCCGGAGATAAACTTTGATAATATGTTTACCGGAAGCTATGACGCGGGAGACAGCGGCTCCGGATTCGTAAGCTGGTCCGGAACGGAAGGAAATATACTTGTTTCCGTTGACCAGGCGGCTCTGATCTGGCAGAATGTAACAGAGGACATGCCGATCGTGATATATAAAGGCTGACAGCGTAAGTTTGAAAAAATATGCAGGGAGATATAAGGATATGAAGATTGTTGTTTTGGCAGGAGGAACAAGTACAGAGCGCGACGTTTCCATTGTATCCGGGACGGGGATCTGTAACGGACTGAGAGCGAAAGGACACAGAGCCGTGCTGGTGGATGTGTTCTGCGGAGCGGAGAATGTGGATTGGGAAGATCCCTTTCCGGCAGAATATGATGTGGAAGCCGCGGCGGATTATATGAAGAGCTTTAATTCCGAGATTGAAAAGATGAAAAAAGAGCGGAAAGAGTTTTTCGGCCCCAATGTCATGGAGCTTTGCAGACAGGCGGATATTGTATTCCTGGGCCTTCACGGAGCCAACGGGGAGGACGGAAGAGTACAGGCGGCTTTTGACCTGATGGGTATCCGCTATACAGGCACCGGCTATCTCAGCAGCGCTATGGCAATGGACAAGGGCGTGACCAAGTGGATGTTCCAGATGCATGGTGTTCCGTCGCCGGGAGGAACGACACTGAAAGCGTCAGAGGAGAAAAAGAATCCCGCGGAACTGGGTCTTTCTTTCCCGGTTGTGGTGAAGACCTGCTGCGGCGGTTCCAGTATCGGCGTTTATATTGTGAACGATCAGGAAGAATATGAGAAAGCTCTGAAGGAAGCCTTTTCCTATGAGGACGAAGTCGTTGTGGAGGAGTTTATCCAGGGCACGGAATATACTGTCGCCGTTGTGGACGGACAGGCGTATCCGGTGGTTCAGATCGTTCCCTGCCAGGGCTTCTACGACTATGAGAATAAGTATAAACCGGGAGCTGTAAAAGAGACATGCCCGGCGCCTATTTCCGACGAGCTGACGAAGCGGCTTCAGAACTATGCGGTGCAGGGGTATCACGCGCTGGGCCTGGAGAGCTACGCCCGTCTTGACTTTATCGTGACGGAAGATGAGAAGATCTACTGTCTGGAGGCGAATACCCTTCCGGGAATGACCCCCACCAGTCTGATCCCTCAGGAGGCGGCGGTGCTGGGTATGGATTATCCGGCGCTGTGCGAAGAACTGATACGGGTGTCTCTGAAGAAGTACCGGTAAA
>CALWGI010000065.1 GCA_944380045.1 uncultured Blautia sp. | reverse complement strand
GGAACACTGTTGACAAAATCAGAAAAATATGCCGGATTTCAAACTGTTAATGAAAATCATGAGTTCTGCAGAAGATATCTCTGCGCGGAAATTACGGCACAGGCGCCGTCGGCCACAGCCGTGACCACCTGGCGCAGAGGCTTGGTGCGGAGATCTCCTGCGGCAAAAAAACCGGGCGCGCTTGTCACGCAGTCCTCCCCAGCAATGATGTATCCGTTCTCATCCGTATCCATAAGCTCTTTCAGTTTCTCTGTATTGGGAACTACACCCACGGCGATAAAAACGCCGTCCACAGGCAGAAGCTGCTCCTCCTCTGTTTTTACGTTCCGGATCTTCAGTCCCGTAACCTCATCCTGGCCCTCCACAGCCACAGGGACCGTGTTCCAGAGGATATCCACGTTCCCGCAGGCATTCAGTCTTTCCTGAAGGATCCTGTCGGCCCGCAGCTCCTCCCGGCGGTGTATGAGATATACTTTGCGGCAGATCCTTGAAAGAAAAAGAGCGTCCTCAACGGCTGTGTTGCCGCCGCCCACTACGGCTGCCGCCGCGTCTTTGTAAAAGGCCCCGTCGCAGGTGGCGCAGTAGGAAACGCCCATGCCTGAAAGTTCTTCCTCGCCCGGAATACCGAGAGTTCTGTGCTCCGCTCCCAGAGCGAAGATCACTGTTCTGGACTGATATGCGTTTTTCTTTGTGCGGACGATCTTAATCTTTCCTTCATCCTCAACCGACAGCACATTCTCCTTCACCGGGCACATTCCCAGCTTGTCCGCATGGGAAGCCATAGCTTCCCCCAGTTCCATACCGCTGATCTCAGGTATGCCGGGATAATTATCCACTTCATAAGTATTGACAACCTGCCCGCCCTGTGCAAACTTCTTTTCCAGCCACAGAGTATGAAGTCTGGCCCTGGAGGCATAGATCGCGGCGCTGATCCCGGCGGGACCCGCTCCTATAATAATCAAATCATAAATCTCTGACATATCCTCTCTCCCTTTCCGACAAACAAATCATTTGTCTGAGTTAAGTTTATCATACCAGTGTTCTTTTTCCAATATGATAATAGAAACAGTTATGATGAGGAGAACTGTATGTCTTTTTCATCACTGCGCAGATTCCGGACGCCTGCCCTGATCTCTCTCTTTCTGTGCATAACCTTTACGGCCGGCGTCGCTCTGGGGTATCTCACAAATCATGTCTGGTCCGAAAACGGACGGTTCGAAGCTTTTTCCCGGGAAGTTTTTGAACAGGAGGCGGCCGGAAACATGCTGAATCTCCACTACTCTCTGGCGCACCCTGAAGAAAAGGGGATTGAACGCCCCGCGCCTTCCCTGGGTACGGTCAGTTCGGATATGAGCGAAACCTTCCGGCTTTATGAAACTTACATAGAAAAACTCCGGTCTTTTGCCTTTTCGGAACTTTCCGAAGAAAACCGCCTCACTCTGGCTATGCTGCTCCTGTATTTCCACACGCAGACTTCTCTGGAAGGAAATGAACTTCTGGAGGAAATGCTTTCGCCCAGTCTCGGCATCCAGGCCCAGCTTCCGGTCCTTCTGGCGGAATACGCCTTTTACGAAGATCAGGATATTTCCGATTATCTGAACCTGCTGATCTCCATAGGACCGTATTTCGACAGTATTCTTGAATTTGAACAGGAAAAAGCGGACGCGGGACTGTTCATGAGCGATACGACGGCGGACCGGATCCTGGAGCAGTGCGCTTCTTTTATCAGCGATCCGGAATCCTGCTATATGATCGATCTTTTTGCGGATCGCCTTGAGGAATACGGAAAATTTTCACAGGAAGAACAGGAGGAACTGAACAGGAGGCACAAAGAGATCATCCTGAACAAAGTGATCCCCGCCTACGAAAAACTGATGACCGGCCTGCGGGCTCTGAAAGGGTCAGGAGTCTCCAGCCGCGGCCTTTCCCATTTTCCCGGCGGGAAGGAATATTACGAGTATCTTCTGAAAAGCCAGACAGGTTCCTATATTCCTGTAGAACAGCTCCAGCAGCGCCTTCTCGCGCAGCTGGGAGAGGATATGAATACAGTCCGCCTGATGCTGAAAGAACAGCCTTCTCTCCTGCGTAAGCTCACTGCAGGCGTGGATCTTCCGGATTTTTCTCCGGAAAAGGCGCTCCCCGTTCTGCAGCAGAAGATCACCGGCGATTTTCCGGCTCTGGAAGAAACAGATTTCCAGGTCCGCTATGTCCATGAATCTATGGAGGATTACCTGAGCCCGGCTTTTTATCTCACGCCGCCGCTGGACACCGGAAGTCCCAATGTGATCTACATCAACCGTTCCGGCCGGAATACCAATCTGGAGCTTTTTACCACCCTCGCCCACGAGGGATTCCCGGGGCATTTATACCAGACTGTGTATTTCGCCTCCTGCCGTCCTTCCGATATCCGCTACCTCATCAGCAGCAGCGGCTATGTGGAAGGATGGGCCACCTACATCGAATCCTACGCCTTTCAATACGCCGCTGCATATCTGGATGACGAAGCCGCAGCCGATCTCACCGCTCTTTCCTGGCTGAACCGCAGTATAAACCTGTGCATATATTCTCTTCTGGATATCGGGATCCACTATCAGGGCTGGAACGCCTCCGCCGCCGCGCGTTTTCTCAGCGCTTTCGGCATTACCGATCCCGACGTTACAGAGGAGGTCTACCAGTATATCGTGGAAACGCCGGGCAACTATCTGAAGTATTATGGAGGATATCTGAATTTTCTTGATCTGAAAGAAGCGGTCCGGGAAGAAGAGGGAGACGATTTCAATCTGAAGGACTTTCACAAAAGAGTGCTGGAAGCCGGACCGGTGCAGTTCCCGGTTCTTAAGAAGTATATTCTGGGATAGAATCTGAAAAAAACAAAAAAATCCCCGGCAGTTCCGGGAAAGGTAATACTTTCCCGGGGCCGCCGGGGTCAAAAGCCTACTGTGCCTCTGCCTGATCTGTATGTTCATAATTGCGGAAGAAATTCTGAAGATTGCCCAGCACCTTCATCAGCACTTCTGTTTCCTCCTTATTCAGTCCGTCCAGAACGGCAAGCACCATTCTGTCATGGAACATCCGGTGATGGTTATACGCCCGCTCGCCTTTCGCGGAAAGGGACACCAGGACGATCCTCCTGTCCTTCTCACTGCGGACACGTTTGACGTATCCTTTTTTTACAAGGTTATTGATGGCAATGGTTACTGTACCCACTGTCACCGAAAGCGCCTTCGCCACCGCTGACATATTTTTTTTCTCGTGTATGCCGATCGCTTCTATTACATGCATGTCGTTTACAGAAATATCTTTATACTCAGAGGTGATCAGCGCTTTTTCTTCGATTCCCATGATTTCCTTGAACAGCTTTACAAGCACGTCGTTCACTGTTTCGTATGAATTTGTCATAAACGCCTCTCCTTCCTTTTTTATCTGTTTCTATTATACCCCAAAATACTTTGAAATACAAAGTATTTTTTTTAACAAATTCTTTCAATAAACCAGGCAATTTGCTATAATAGAACGGAAGCAGATAGATTACGGGATCCTTTTTCATCAGGACCTCGGAAAACATAAAGGAAGCGTTATGAAAAAAAATCAGAATATACCTTTGAATTACAGAGAAAGAAACAATTCCCGGATCGCTCTGATCTGTTCTGTGGCAGTTCTCATCGTACTGGTGCTGTTCTTTCACCAGCTGGACTATGTACTGATCCAGAAGCCCCAGGACGAAGCGGCCCGGCAGGCGGAGGAAGAGAAGGCCGCCGCGGAACTGGCCGCCAACACGCCGGAAGTAACCACAGCGTCTGTCATTGCCGTAGGAGACAATCTCTACCATGACAATATTATCTGGAGCGGACAGAACGACTCCGGCGAATGGAATTACGATCACCTCTACACCAATGTTCTGGACGAGATCCAGAGCGCGGATATCGCCATGGTGGACCAGGAGACGGTCTTCACCACAGATCATGATACCGTCAGCGGTTATCCCACATTCGCTACTCCAACGGAGGCAGGCGACGCTCTGATCAAGGCGGGATTTGATGTGATCGAGTCCGCTACAAATCATATTGACGATTACGGTTATGAGTATCTGGAACAGACTCTCAATTTCTGGGAGACAAATTATCCGGAGATCCCTGTGCTGGGTATTCACTCCACCCAGGAAGACGCCAATACCGTCAAGACTCTGGAAGTCAACGGTATTACCATTGCTTTTCTGGACTATACATACGGGACCAATAATTCCGGCGGCGGAGAAGGTCGGGAATATATGATCGATATTTTTGACAAAGAGAAGGTTTCCTCCATGATCGCTCAGGCCAAAGAGATCAGCGACTGCGTGATCTTCGTGGCTCACTGGGGCAAAGAGGGCGAGCCCATGCCTACGGAATACGAAAAAGAATGGGCGGTTTTCCTGATGCAGCAGGGCGTGGACGTAGTGATCGGAGGCCATCCGCATACCCTGCAGCCTTACGGCAGGATGTCGGATGACGAGGGACACAGCATGCTGATCTTCTATTCCCTCGGCAACTTTGTTTCTACTCAGGAATCCCTCACCGGGCTTCTGGGCGGAATGGCCGGATTCACGATCCAGAAATCCACTTTAAAAGGCGAGTCCACGATCGAGATTCTGGACGCGGAAGTAAAGCCTCTTGTTATGCATTACAATAATGAGACAGGCGAATACGGGCCTTATATGCTGGAAGACTATACAGAGGAACTGGCCTCTCAGCACAGCGTGCGGGAGATCATCGGGGATGAATTTACCCTCGCCGGTCTGCGGGAAAAATTTGACGAGATCATGTCTCTGAACGTGGAACCCTCCACGAATACAGATCTCCTTGACGTCACTTTTGACTATGAGCTGAACATGTACGATCCCAACGGAAATATCGTGGAGGACGTCTGGTCCATTACCGCGGACCAGTACCGCCAGGAACAGGCGGAAAACTCTTCCGGAGACGAATATTCGGACGAAGACGGATCTGAGAGTTATGACGAATCCGAAAGCTATGACGAATCCGAAAGCTATGACGAATCCGAATACTACTGATATCATACAGCAGCCCCGGCGCTTTAACGCCAGGGCTGCTGCTTTTTTTGATTATTTACGATCTGATTCCCAGAAGTTCTCTGGCGTTTTGTTCTGTGACTTCGATTACCTCCTCCGGGGTGATTCCTTTGATCCCGGCAATGGCCTGCGCCACATAGGGCAGGTTCAGGGAGCTGTTTCTTTTTCCCCGGTTGGGCTCAGGGCTCAGATAAGGGCAGTCCGTTTCCAGCATGATCCGGGAAAGAGGCGCATACTCCACCACTTCCTTCAGCTTTCTGGCGTTTTTAAATGTTACGACGCCTCCGATCCCCAGATAAAGCCCCATATCCAGATATTCCCTGGCTATCTCTTTCCCATAGGAAAAGCAGTGGATGATGCCTCCGTACATTCCGCTCCGCATATATTCCCGCACAATGTCCAGGGTATCCTTCGCCGCTTCCCGGCTGTGGATCATAAAAGGAAGTTTTTCCTCTCTGGCAATATCCATCTGCGCCCGAAACATTTTTTTCTGGAGCTCATGCTCCGCCTCTTCTTTGTGCCAGTAATAATCCAGTCCAATCTCTCCTATGGCTTTCATTTTATCCATCCGGGAAATCCTGCGGATCTCTTCCAGGGTCTCTTCCGTCATCTTATCCGCGTCATCCGGATGAATACCCACAGCGCCGTAAATAAACGGATACTTTTCCACAATCTCCACAAGTTTCCCCAGATCCTCTATGGAAGCGCCCACATTGACGATCGTTCCCACTCCGCCGGCTTCCATGGAATTTAAGAGTTCGTCCCGGTCCGGATCAAAGGCTTCGTCGTCATAATGGGCGTGGGTATCAAATATCATGGCCTTGTCCATTTTAATATACTCCTTCTTACCATCCTGTGTTTCCCGCTATTCTCTGCAGATTTCAAATTCATCCCCCTCATGGATCACTCCTCCGTGAAGCACCTTCGTAAAGACTCCCTGCCTCGGCATGATGCACTCCCCCATCTTCTGGAATATGGCGCAACCATGGTGGCATTCCTTTCCGATCTGGGTCATTTCCAGGATCACGTCGCCGCAGCAGAATTTCGTTCCCACCGGAAGAGAAGCGAAATCAAAGCCGTCTACCACAAGATTTTCTCCAAAAGCGCCGTCCTCTACTTCAGCGCCCCGTCTGCGGAATTCCTCAATCTTATCATAGGAAAGAAGGCTCACCTGTCTGTGCCATTTGCCCGCATGGGCGTCTCCTTTAATTCCCCAGTCCTCTATAAACTCCGCTTCTTTTACTTTATGTTTCTGCGTGCCTTTTTTCTCACTTACGCAGACTGCGATTACTGTCCCCATTTATCTTCTCCATTCTGTTTTTGGCCTGTTCTTATTTTGCCGCGCAGTCCGTGGCTTCGCCGCTTAAAATCTCCAGGCCGTGATCCAGAGCTCCGATTATGTATTCCAGACTTTCCCGCACTGCCTTGGGACTGCCAGGAAGATTGATGATCAGGGTTGTTCCCCGGATCCCCGCCGTCGCGCGGCTTAACATCGCTCTCTTTGTGATCGTCATGCTGTAGGCTCTCATGGCCTCCGGAATCCCCGGTACGCGCCGCTGGATAACTTCTTCCGTGGCTTCCGGCGTAACGTCCCTCTGGGAAAATCCGGTTCCTCCCGTAGTCAGGATGAGATCTGTGCTGCCGGAATCAGCGATCTCCTGCAGTTTTCCCGCGATCATGGCTCTGTCGTCCGGCAGAAGCTCCGTAAAGGTAATCTCATATCCTTCTTTTTCCAGGATCTCGCGGATCACCGGACCGCTTTTATCCTCCCGCTCTCCCCGGTATCCGGAATCGCTTACCGTAATAATTGCCGCCCGTTTCATAATCATCCTCCTATCTGGGACATACAGAGTTTCTCTGTGTCGTCGTTTTTCGCTTTTTCCAGAAAATGGTGTCCGTCAGGCTTTTCGTCGAGAGCCTCCCGGATCACATCTTTCAGTTCTTCATCTGTGGCTCCGCTGCGGATGACTTCTCTCAGATCCCTTCCGGCGGTGTACTGCAGGCACGTTTTCAGATAACCCTGGGAGGTAAGACGGATACGGTTGCACTCCCCGCAGAACTTGTGGCTCACCGCGCTGATGAATCCCAGCTTTCCGGAGAAACCTTCCGCCTCGTAATACCTGCAGGGCCCGTTCCCCAGAGCTTCCCCCTCATAGGGCGTAAGCTTTCCGAAACGGGATTCCAGAAGGTTCCGGAGTTCGTCTTCCGTCATTCCCGGAAATTCCTCTCCGCAGCCGATGGGCATCATCTCGATAAAGCGTACATGCACCGGGTATTTCCGGGCGATTTCCGCCACCGCGCATACATCCTGATCCTGTTCCCCAAGGGGAACACAGTTTATTTTCAGGGAAATCTCCGGATACCGCAGCGCGCTCCGGATACCTTCCACTGCTTTTTCCAGGAGATCCCGCCTTGTGATCCTCCGGAAACACTCCCGGTCAAGAGTGTCCAGACTGACGTTGATCCCGTCCACTCCCGCAGCGGCCAGTCTTGCCATCTGCTCTTTCAAAAGGATTCCGTTGGTAGTCACCGTCACCTTGCGGATACCCGGAATCTTTTTTATCTCTCCCGCAAGCTCCGGGAGACGGTGGCGCAGAAGCGGCTCGCCGCCTGTCAGCTTGATCTTGCAGATCCCCATCTCCGCCATGATCCCCGCCACACGGAGTATCTCTTCTTCCCTGAGAAGCAGAGAACGGTCCACCAGCTTCAGGCCTTTTTCCGGCATACAGTAGATACAGCGGAGACTGCATCTGTCTGTCACGGAAATCCTGAGATAATCAATTTTTCTCCCGCACCGGTCTATCATATTTCCTCAAAGCGGAAATCCCCGCTTTTTCCTCCTGTTTTCTCTACAAGATGAATATCCGACATTACCATATGTTTGTCGATGGCCTTGCACATATCATAAATGGCAAGAAGCGCTGTCTGTACACCAGTCAGCGCCTCCATCTCCACGCCGGTTTTCCCCTCTGTCTTAACCGTACAGTATACATGGATCCGGCATTTTTCCTTATCCGTTTCAAAATCGACGGAACATTTCTGAATGGGAAGGGGATGGCACAGGGGAATCAGGGCGGAAGTCTGTTTCACGCCCATGATCCCGGCTATTCTGGCGACGCCAAGGACGTCGCCTTTTTTTACGTTTCCGGAAACGACCGCTTCCATGATCTCCGGCCCTACGGAAATGTATCCCGTAGCCGTCGCCGTCCGGAAAGTGGGCGTCTTCGCGGACACATCCACCATCACCGCGTTCCCCTTTTCATCAAAATGTGTAAATCCCTCTCCCATATGATTTCTCCTGTGCAATTTTTCTCAGCAGATCTCCGCTCCGGCAGGCATTTCCTTTTCCGGCGTTACAAGAGAAAGATTGCCCTCCTCATCCTCCGCGCAGAGGATCATGCCCTCGCTGAGCACTCCGGCCAGCTTCGCAGGTTTCAGGTTGGTCAGCACCATTACTTTCTTTCCCACCATCTCCTCGGGAGTATAGTGAGCCTTGATCCCGGATACGATCTGGCGCACCTGGCTTCCGATCTTCACCTGGGAGCAGAGAAGCTTCTTGGATTTCTTTACCGCCTCGCAGGATATGATCTCTCCCACCTGGAACTGCATTTTTTCAAAATCCTCAAAGGTGATCTCCGCCTTGGGTTCCAGATCGATCCCCGCCTTTTCCTCCGCAGCAGGCTCCTCCACATGAGGATGGAGCTTTTCTACTTTTTCCATTACCTCTTTTACGTCAAGACGGGCAAAGAGGATCTCCGGCTTGTCTGTAACTTTGTTTCCGGAAGGATAAAGACCGAATACATTCAGGGACTCGAAACCGCGTTTTTCCGCGTTAAGCTGCTTCAGGATACGTTCTGTCGTCTCCGGCATAAACGCCTCCAGAAGAGAAGCTCCCATGGAGATGCCTTCCACCAGATTATAGAGCACTGTCGCCAGACGGTCCTGTTTCGTCTCGTCTTTTGCGAGAGCCCAGGGCATCGTCTCGTCGATATATTTATTCAGACGCTTAAACAGGGAGAATACCTCTGTAATGGCGTCCGCCACGCGCAGTTTGTCCATTTTCGCGGTAACCCGGCCCGGAACTTCCAGAGCGAAAGCTTTCAGATCGTCGTCCACCGGTTCTGCCGCTTTACGGTCCTCCACTACTCCGCCGAAATATTTATTTGACATGGAAATGGTACGGTTCACAAGATTGCCCAGGGTATTTGCAAGCTCGGAATTCAGTCTCTCCACCATAAGCTCCCAGGTGATCACGCCGTCGTTTTCAAAGGGCATTTCATGAAGGACAAAATACCTCACCGCGTCCACGCCGAAGAAATCCACCAGCTCGTCCGCATAGAGAACATTTCCTTTGGATTTGCTCATCTTGCCGTCGCCCTGGAGCAGCCAGGGATGTCCGAACACCTGCTTCGGCAGGGGAAGATCCAGAGACATCAGGAAGATCGGCCAGTAGATGGTATGGAAACGGATGATGTCCTTTCCGATCAGATGAAGATCCGCCGGCCAGAGTTTCTTAAACTGCTCCGTGCTGTCTCCGTCGCAGTCGTAGCCGATTCCGGTGATATAGTTGGTGAGCGCGTCCAGCCATACATAAACCACATGTTTCGGGTCAAAATCCACGGGAATTCCCCATTTAAAGGAAGTTCTGGACACACAGAGATCCTGAAGTCCCGGAAGCAGGAAATTGTTCATCATCTCGTTCTTGCGGGATTCCGGCTGGATGAATTCCGGATGATCCTTGATGTACTGGATCAGGCGGTCCGCATATTTGCTCATCTTAAAGAAATACGCCTCCTCCTTTGCGGGAACGCAGGGGCGTCCGCAGTCCGGACACTTACCGTCCACAAGCTGGGATTCTGTAAAGAAGGACTCGCAGGGAGTACAGTACATTCCCTCGTAATGCCCCTTGTAGATATCCCCCTTGGCGTACATTTTCTTGAAGATCTTCTTCACCTGTTTCTCATGGTCTTCATCTGTGGTACGGATAAACTTATCATAGGAAGTATTCATAAGATCCCAGATATTTTTGATCTCACCGGATACCTTATCCACAAATTCCTTTGGTGTTACTCCCGCTTCCTCCGCCTTCAGCTCGATCTTCTGACCATGCTCGTCCGTTCCTGTCTGGAAAAATACATCGTATCCCTCCAGTCTCTTGTAACGGGCGATCGCGTCCGCCAGGACAACCTCGTAAGTATTTCCGATATGCGGCTTGCCGGATGTATAGGCAATGGCCGTAGTAATATAATACTTCTGCTTTTCCATATTGATTTCCTCCTGCATTTTATAGAAATAAAAAACGTCCTCTCAAATTCCAATGAGAAGACGAGTCCTGCCCGTGTTACCACTTCTTTTCGCTTCCGCCTCGCGGCCGGAAGCCTCAACGGGTACGAGTTTTCCGCCGGACGCTATGGCATCCGTATTTTCCCTGCTGATACCCTTCCGCTGTAACAGGCGGTCCTGTCGCTGCCTACTCTCCTTCAGCAGCGCCTCTCCCAAGCCATCTTCCATCTGCCGCCGCACTTCCCTCTCAGCCCCGGATCTCTCCTTCGGGGAATTCTCTGTAATACCGCCGCGCATATGTACTCTCTTGTTCCGTGAGTTTTCGCTTATTTCGCAGGCAGTGCCTGCCTTAAAGAAAATACTAGCATATTTGCGGTCTTTTGTAAACCCGGAGTTCTGTT
>CALWGI010000064.1 GCA_944380045.1 uncultured Blautia sp. | reverse complement strand
GCCTCCGCCAGATCCTCCGAAGAGATTCCGAGAGTGTCGGTTTCCCTGGCGGCATAAATATCCGCCAGAACCACATGATCCGCCATGGTCAGCGCCTGCGCGAACTCCGGAAGCAGGGCTTTGGTACGGGTATATGTATGAGGCTGGAAAACACACCACAGTTTTTTGTGGGGATAATTCCCGGCGGCTTTCAGCGTGGCTTTGATCTCCGTGGGGTGATGGGCGTAATCGTCGATGATGGTGACGCCGCCGATGGTGCCCTTATACTGGAAACGGCGGTCGGTGCCGGTGAAATCCGCAAGTCCGCCTGCGATCACTTCCCAGGAAAGGTCCAGGAGCCTTCCCGCGGCGATAGAAGCCAGGGCGTTGGATACATTGTGGATGCCGGGTACTTTCAGCGAACATCTGCCGAGAGCCTGTCCGTGATATAAGGCTGTAAAGGAAGCGTGGCCGAATTCGTCATAACTGATATCCGAAGCGGTATAATCCGCAGGGTTCTCCAGACCGTAAGTAACTGTACGGCAGGGAAGGCCGCTGACGATATCCTGATAATGCGGCGTGTCCGCGTTGATGATCAGAGTTCCGTCGGCGGGCAGCAGCTCGGCGAATTTGCGGAAAGAACGGCGGATGTCTTCGATATCTTTGAAGAAATCCAGATGATCGGCGTCTATGTTCAGGATAATGCTGATCTTCGGGAAAAAGCTTAAAAAGCTGTTGGTATATTCACACGCTTCTGTAAGAAAGGTCTCGGACTGGCCCACGCGGATGTTTCCGCCGATGGCGGGAAGAATTCCCCCTACGCTGATGGTGGGATCGCAGTCGCCTTTCAGAAGAATGTGAGAGAGCATGGATGTTGTGGTAGTCTTGCCGTGGGTTCCGGCTACGGCCACCGGCGTGTCATAATTGCGCATGATCTGGCCGAGAAGCTCGGCTCTTGTGAGCATCGGAAGTCCCAGCTCTCTGGCCCGGGCGAACTCGGGATTGTCGGGATGGATAGCCGCAGTGTAGACCACCACATCTGTGGAATCGCTGATATTGGAAGCGCGCTGGCCGTAATAAATAACTGCGCCTTTCTTTTCCAGCGCGTCTGTAAGAGCGCTCTCTCTGGCGTCGGAACCGGAGATGCGGAATCCCTCCTCAAGAAGGATCTCGGCAAGTCCGCTCATGCTGATGCCGCCGATACCGATGAAGTGGACGGCCAGGGGCTTGTGAAAGTCTATCTGATACATAATAAATCTCCTTAATCTTAACAGAAGTATTTGAACCGGATATCTGTCTTTATCTTTTGATAAAAAGAAAAAACCGGCTGTTAATATTATACCTCTCCGGCCTGAAAATGGAAAGTGTAAGTTTTTTATCTGAAAATAAATAAAATAAAAAAAAAATAATAAAATATATTATAGATTATATACAAAATATATAATGAAAAAAGAACAAGATATTTTTCAGAAGAAGAAAATATGTGCAATAAGGATATAAAAACTGAAATATAATCAAAATTATTATAAAAAATGTTCACTAATCTGGTAAAGTATGTTATAATCAAAAATCATAACATACAAGGGGTGAGTGCAAGATGATTAAAAAAGAAATGATCGCCATGCTTCTTGCCGGCGGTCAGGGCAGCAGACTTGGTGTGTTGACAGAAAAGGTTGCGAAACCGGCTGTCTCTTTTGGCGGGAAATACCGTATCATTGATTTCCCTCTGAGTAACTGCATCAACTCCGGCATTGACACGGTAGGCGTTCTGACCCAGTATCAGCCCCTCAGGCTGAATACGCATATCGGAATCGGTATTCCGTGGGATCTGGACCGCAACGAGGGCGGAGTGACTGTTCTTCCTCCCTATGAGAAGAGTACAGACAGCGAATGGTATACAGGGACAGCGAATGCGATTTTTCAGAATCTTGATTATATGGAACAGTATCATCCCGACTATGTTCTGATCCTGTCGGGTGATCATATCTATAAAATGGATTATGAAGTTATGCTGGATTTTCATAAGGCGAATAAGGCGGACATCACGATCGCGTGCATGCCGGTCCCCATTGAGGAGGCGAGCCGGTTCGGCATTATGGTGACGGATGAAACCGGCCGGATCACGGAATTCGAGGAAAAGCCGGAGAAACCCAGCAGCAATCTGGCGTCGATGGGGATTTATATTTTCAGCTGGCCTGTGCTGAAAGAGGCCCTGATCGCCCTGAAGCATCAGATGAACTGCGACTTCGGCAAGCATATTCTTCCCTACTGCAAAGAAAGGGGACAGAGACTGTTTGCCTATGAATACAACGGCTACTGGAAAGATGTGGGTACGCTGGGCTCCTACTGGGAGGCCAACATGGAGCTGATCGACATCATACCGGAATTCAATCTTTATGAGGAATTCTGGAAGATATATACGAAGGGCGATATCATTCCGCCGCAGTACATATCCGAGGAAGCAGTCACGGACCGCTGCCTTATCGGCGAGGGCGCCGAGATATACGGCGAAGTCCATCATTCTATTATCGGTCCCAATGTCGTGATCGGCAGGAACTGTGTTATCCGGGACTCCATTATCATGCGGAATTCCACTGTGGGAGACGGCACGGTGATGGATAAGACGATCATAGCGGAAGATGTTGTCATCGGCAGGAACGTCGTGCTGGGATGCGGCGAAGAAGCGCCGAATGAACTGAAACCGAAGGTTTACGCTTTTGGTATTGCCACGATAGGGGAACACAGCGTTATCCCCGACGGCGTGAAGATCGGGAAGAATACGGCGGTGTCCGGAGTTACCCGGGCGGAAGATTATCCCGGCGGAGTGCTGGAAAGCGGAAGAGTAATTAAGGCGAAGGACGGTGATGAGGCATGAGGGCGCTGGGTATTATTCTTGCAGGCGGAAACAACAGCAGAATGAAAGACCTGTCAAATAAGAGGGCCATTGCCGCCATGCCTGTAGCCGGCAGTTACAGGGCGATAGATTTTGCCCTGAGCAATATGGCCAATTCCCATATCCAGAGAGTGGCGGTGCTGACGCAGTATAACGCGCGTTCCCTGAACGAGCACCTGAGTTCTTCAAAATGGTGGGATTTCGGAAGGAAACAGGGCGGTCTCTATGTGTTTACGCCTACGATCACGAAAGAGAACAGCCTCTGGTATCAGGGGACTGCAGACGCGATCTATCAGAATATCTCTTTTCTGAAGGACAGCCATGAGCCGTATGTGGTGATCGCCTCCGGCGACGGCATCTACAGAATGGACTACAATAAAGTGCTTGAGTTCCATATCGCCAAGAGGGCGGATATTACGGTGGTCTGCACCACCTGCAGGGACCAGGCGGAAGTGGAGCGGTTCGGAGTTCTGAGAATGAACGAGGACTGCCGGATAGAAGAATTCGAGGAAAAGCCGATAGTTTCTTCCTATAACACCGTGTCCACGGGAATTTATGTGGTGCGCAGAAGACAGCTGATCGAACTGATCGAGAGAGCCGCCCAGGAGGGAAGGCATGATTTTGTAAATGATATCCTTATTCGCTACAAGAATCTGAAACGGATTTACGGCTATAAAATTGATTCTTACTGGAGCAATATCTCCACAGTGGAATCTTATTACCGTACGAATATGGATTTCCTGAAACCTGAGATCAGGAATTATTTCTTTAAACAGGAACCGTCCATCAAGACGAAGATAGACGATCTGCCGCCGGCAAAATATAATCCCGGCGCAGTGGTCAAAAACAGCCTGGTTGCCAGTGGCTGTATCATCAATGGAGTAGTTGAAAATTCAATTCTTTTCAAAGATGTATTTATAGGCAACGGCTGTGTGATCAAAAACTCGGTGATCCTCAATGACGTATACGTGGGAGATAATTCCCGCATTGAGAACTGTATTGTGGAAAGCCGGGATACGATCCGTGCGGATTCTGATTTCCGCGGCGGCGACGAGGTGAAGATCGTCGTGGAAAAAAATGAAAGATATGTGCTCTGAAGTCCGGGTGTCCGGCGGCGCATACGTTAAATGAAAGGGGCAGAAAAAGATGAATATTACAGATGTACGTGTGAGAAAAGTGGCGAAAGAAGGAAAAATGAAAGCAGTGGTTTCCATTACCATTGACGATGAATTTGTAGTTCACGATATTAAAGTGATCGAGGGCGAGAAAGGGCTTTTTATCGCAATGCCCAGCCGGAAGGCGGCGGACGGAGAGTACCGCGATATTGCCCATCCTATTAATTCTGTGACAAGAGACAGGATACAGATGATGATTCTGGACAAATATCAGGAAGTTATGGCCGCGGAGGCGGATATGCAGGAAGAGGCCGTGGCAGAATAATACCGGATGTCTGTAATACAATTGAAAAGAATGTAATCAATTAGTAAAAAGGGAGATTCAACACATGAATTTTTGTATCAAATTCAAGTGTTGAGTCTCTCTTTTTTTGCGTAAAAACCGGCAAATGTTACAAACTTATTACGGAAATGAAATGAAAGTATTGATTTTTTAAAAAAATATGTTATACTTGACCTACAAAGCAAGCAAGAGGTGTTAATATGAAGATGAAAAAAGTTCTGGTACTGCTCCTTACATGTATAATGACAGCGGGTTCTTTCGGAACCGTTGTATCTGCGTCCACAGAGGATCAGATCGCCGCTGCGCAGGCACAGAAACAGGAGGCACAGGCCGGTCTTGCTCAGGCGCAGGCGAATATCAGCAGTCTGGAGAGCAAGAAGCAGGAACTGGAAGCCTATCTGGCAGAACTGGATGCTCAATATAATGAACTTACAAACAGCATTTCCCAGCTTAGTGTGGAGGCGGCTGAGAAGGAAGAGGAGCTGAAGAAGGTCCAGGCCGAACTGGAAAAAGCAAAAAAAACAGCTGAAAATCAGTACGAGGCAATGAAGATCCGTATTGTTTACATGTATGAAAAGGGCGGCACGTCCATGCTGGAGACGCTCCTCGCTTCGGAGAGCATTGCTGATTTCCTGAACCAGGCGGAAAACATTTCCAAAATTTCTGAGTATGATAGAGATATGCTGAAGAAATATGAGGCGACTCAGGCCAATATTCAGGAACATGAACAGAAAGTGGAAGAGGAATCTGCTTCCATCAGCGAACTTCTTACCGAAAAGAGCAGTAAACAGCAGGAAGTACAGGCCATGGTGGAGAACACCAGCAGCGATATCAGCTCCTATGTGAATCAGATCAGCGCAAGCCAGGAAGAGGCAAGCGCCCTGATGGCGCAGGTTAACAGCGCGGACAGCAGTATTTCGGCCCTGATGCAGCAGGCGGCAGCGGAAGAGGCTGCGGCGCAGGCGGCCGCGCAGGAAGAAGCCGCTGCAGAAGACGCATCGGACGAGGGATATGAAGAGCCGGAATTTGATCCCGAGACAGATACCATGGATTCCGAGAGCAGCTCTACCAGCAGCGATATCATTGTGGAAGAGGAAGCCCCGGAAAGTTATGAAGAGGAATCCTACGATGAATCCTATGAAGAGTCTTATGAGGACACTTCAGATGATACATATACAGAGGACACATCCTCATCCGAAAGCTCCGGACAGGGTACATATCTTGGTAACTTTATGCTGACAGCATACTGCAACTGCGCGCAGTGCTGCGGAACGGCAGGCAATCCCACCGCCAGCGGAGCGATGCCCACAGCGGGACACACAGTGGCGATGGCAGGAGTGCCCTTCGGCACACAGCTTCTGATCAACGGTACCGTATATACAGTAGAGGACCTTGGAACTCCTTACGGACATGTGGATATCTACTGTGGAAGCCATGAGGAAGCGCTGAGCTTCGGCCTTCAGTATGCGGATGTATATCAGCTGAACTAAAATCAGAATATATAAAAAACAGGAGAGCCGGGTACTCTCCTGTTTTTTGTTGAAGTAAATATGCCGGGGCCTTTCGGCCGCCGGCGTCTGATCATCTGATTTTAAAGATATGGGGTACCGGGAATGTCCGGATAGCTGCCCATGCCGATGAGAAGTTCAAGTCCTGCCTGCCGGGCTTCCAGCACGGCGTCTTTCACCGCTGCGGCGTCTCCGGAGAGGGCCAGGATCACTTCGTTGGAGTGGCTGGTGCCGATGCTGGGCGTCATGTACCGGATGATCTGAACAGAGGCGGACTTAACGGCGATATCCGCCATGACAAGCCCGATGGCCGCAGGGGAACCTGCCATGAAACCGAAAGCCTGGCCGGGTACGGCGCCGAATGCTTTGGTGAGGGCGGCACCCGCGCTGGCGGAATAAGCGAATTCCAGATGGCCGGACTGGCTGATATAGAGTTCTCCGGCGTATTTCGCCGTCCGCTCCAGGGCGATCTCGATGGCCTGACGTACGTCGGACACGTCGTCGCCGCCAAGGACGATATAGTTTCCGTGACCGCCCCAGCCTTTGGTATCCCGGGGAAGGTCGATGGAGAGCACTTCCGTGCTGGTGGCCTTGACCGCATCATCCACAGCCGTGATCTGTCCCGCCGCGCCTGTACGGGAACTCAGAAGTCCCAGGGCGTGATACCGGGTTCCGATATTCATTTCCTTAAGAAGCTGCGGGTCGATGCCGGAGATTACCAGACCGATGGTGTCCAGTACCGTGGTACCCACAAATTCTGTTCTCGCGCAGTGTGTGCTGATGCTTCGTACGTCCATAAATTTCTCCTTTTTTACGGCTTTCCGGACAGGAAAGATGCTCCCGCCGGGTCCTGAATTTACTATAACCTATCCTCCTTAGGAATTCAACGAAAAAATGCTGAAAAAATTGAAATTAAGTATTGACAAAGGGGGAGAAAATGCATATAATATCCCTTGCAGTCGCGAATTGCGGCTGACAGAGATCGAAGCGTGGCTCAGTTTGGTAGAGCGCTGCGTTCGGGACGCAGAGGCCGCAGGTTCAAATCCTGTCGCTTCGACTGAGACGAAAGCATCAGATTTACATCTGGTGCTTTTTTGTTTTATATGATACAATACCGCGGTGCAGTGTGAAAATAAACAAAATATAAAAAATATAAACAAAAAATAAATTTTTTTGGTTGACTTTATTGTTATTATTTGCTATAGTAAACCCATCAGGATATAAGAACTGGGTTGTTACTGTAAGGCAGGCAAAACCGGATTTTATAAGCGAGGAGATCCGTCTTTGTTTATAAAATCTGGTTTTTTTGTCTTTGGAGAAGGTCATTATGGTTATTCAGAAAGTGATCAATAACAATATTGTATCAGCCTGTGACGATATGGGGCGTGAAGTAGTAGTCATGGGGCGCGGGCTTGGGTTTGGCGTCAAACCCGGGATGGGCGTGGACGAGTCCAAAATTGAGAAGGTTTTCCGCATCGAAAGCGGCGGCGTGGGAGAGAAGTTCCGGGAACTGCTCTCCAATATACCTTCGGAACACGCGGAAATCTCCGACGATATCATATCCTATGCGGAGAGCGCGCTGAAGCTGAAGCTGAACCAGAGTATCTATGTGACGCTTACGGACCATATCAATTTTGCCATAGAGAGATGGCAGAAGGGGATCAACCTGGAGAACGCGCTTCTCTGGGAGATCAGGAGATTTTATCCTCAGGAATATGAGCTGGGGGAATATGCGGTAAAACTGATCGGCGAGCGGCTGGGTATCTTTCTTCCGGAGGATGAAGCCGGATTTATCGCGCTTCATTTTGTGAACGCGGAATACGGCACGGATATTCAGGACGCGGTACGTTTTCCCAATCAGATGCGGGATATCCTGGATATCGTGGAGGAAGATCTGGGGATCGTCCTGGATGAGAAGTCCCTTCATTACGAAAGATTTATCACCCATATGAAATTTCTTCTGCAGCGTATCTACCGGAAGGAGCTGCTTCCCAATGAGGAGGAAGAGCTGGCGCAGATGATGCAGGAGAAGTATCCGAAAGAATATGCCTGCAGCAGAAAGATTGCAGAGTATATAGAGAAAGCGGCAAACTGCAGACTGTCCGGCGAGGAGGTCATGTATCTGGCCATCCATATCCGGCGTGTGACAATGGCAGAGAAGGAGGAGGAATAGCATTGTTCAATTTTTTTAAGAAAAAGGAAAACAAAATTACCCTGGGTTCCCCGGCGAAGGGGAAGGCTGTGGCGCTGAAAGAGGTGAACGATCCCACATTTGCCGAGGAAATGCTCGGAAAAGGCGTGGCTGTGATCCCTTCCGAGGGAAAAATATACGCTCCTGCAGACGGTGAAGTGGGAATGGTGTTCGACACTCTTCACGCAGTGAGCATCACTACCGATACCGGCGCCGAGGTGCTGATCCATGTGGGTCTGGACACCGTTAAACTGAAAGGCGACGGATTCACCGGCCATGTGAAAGCCGGCGAGCACGTGAAGAAAGGCGATCTGCTCCTGGAAGTGGATCTTGATAAGGTAAAAGCGGCGGGATATGACATTATCACTCCTGTGCTGGTATGCAATACCGACGATTTCGCGTCTGTGGAGGGACTGTACGGAAAAGACGTGGTTCCCGGAGACGACGTGATCGCCATTGAGAAATGATGATCCGCCGGACGGCGTCCATTGGCGGCAGGTTTTGATTTTAACCGGCGAAAGCTCCCAGGAGGCGGGACCGGCGGCCGGTTGAAATAAATAAAGGGATTAGTAAAATAATTGAAGGAGGAAATTTGTATGAAGTTTTTACAGAGACTGGGTAAAGCTTTAATGCTTCCCGTAGCGGTACTTCCTATCTGCGGTATCCTCATGGGTATCGGATACTGGCTCTGTCCCTCAACCATGCAGGGCGGAGATGTAACCGGAATCGCTCAGCAGATCGGTTACTATCTGGTTAAAGCAGGCGGCGCCCTCATCGACAATATGGCGATCCTTTTTGCCATCGGTATCGGTGTGGGTATGTCTGAAGACAACGACGGAACCGGCGGTCTTGCAGCCCTTGCATCCTGGCTGATGATGACAAACCTGCTGGCAACAGCAAACGTTTCCGTTATCAGAACACTTTCCGAGGATGCCACACTGGCATTCGATAAGATCGCGAACCCGTTCATCGGTATCATCGCAGGTATCATCGGATCCATGTGCTACAATAAGTTCAAGAACACAAAGCTTCCGGACTGGCTGTCTTTCTTCAGCGGCAAACGCTGCGTAGCCATCGTGGCAGGCGTTGTTTCCATTATTGTATCCGTTGTTCTTCTGTTCGTATGGCCGATCGTATTCGGCGCGCTGATCGCACTTGGCGAAGGAATCGAGAGCCTTGGCGTTCTTGGAGCAGGTATCTATGCATTCTTTAACAGACTGCTGATCCCGTTCGGTCTGCACCATGCGCTGAACAACGTATTCTGGTTCGATACCATCGGACTTGGCGACCTGACCCACTTCTGGGCAGGCGAGACCTCTGCTGACGTAAGCTGGAGCCTTGGTATGTACATGTCAGGATTCTTCCCCTGCATGATGTTCGGTATCCCCGGCGCGGCTCTCGCTATGGTACATACAGCAAAGAGCAACAAGAAGAAAGTTGCCATCGGTCTTGTGGCTTCCGCAGCTATCGCAGCATTTGTCTGCGGTGTTACAGAGCCCTTCGAATTCGGTTTCATGTTCCTGGCTCCTGCACTGTACGTGATCTACGCTCTTCTGTACGCGATCTTCACAGTGATCACAGTTGCCCTTGGATTCCGTGCGGGCTTCAGTTTCTCCGCCGGAGCAACTGACCTTCTTTTCTCCGCTTCCCTTCCGGCAGCGCAGAAAACATGGCTGATCATCCCTCTGGGAATCGCTGCGTTCATCGTATTCTATGTAGTGTTCCGTTTCGCGATCACAAAATTCGATCTGAAGACACCGGGACGTGAGGACGACGATCAGGAAGCAGAGAAGAAAGTGGTTCTCGCAAATGACAACTTCACAGAAGTTGCAGCCATCATTCTGGAAGGAATCGGCGGCAAAGAGAACGTTACTTCCGTCGACAACTGCATCACAAGACTTCGTCTGGAGATCAAGGATTACACCAAGGTTGACGAAAGCAAGATCAAATCTGCCGGAGTTGCCGGAGTGATCCGTCCGGGCAAGAATTCTGTACAGGTAATCGTAGGAACAAAGGTTCAGTTTGTTGCCGACGAATTCAAGAAAATGTGCAGATAATCTGTAAGCGGCACAGAACCGGAGCTGCTTCGGTTCTGAAATGAAATTCATACATGGATAATCCCTTTTAAAAAGCGGGGGACAGGAAGTTCAGACTTTCTGTCCCCTGTTTTTTCTGGAATTTGTGCGGTATCTTTTGTTCCGGATCTCATATATATTAATGAAACAGAAATCGGGAGGAATGTTTTGACAGGATATCGGCGTTTTATTGCGTATGTATATGAATATCAGAAAGGAAAGAAAGGGAGGAACTGCGGATTTATCCGTGTGGAAGCAAGGGAGAAACGGTGCAGGACAGAGGTGCGTCTGAATTGTCCCGGCCTGCTGCCGGGAGCGCTGTGCGAGATTTTTGGGTTTGTCCGCAGGGAAGGCCTGATGGACGGAAGCCTTCTGGGTACCTGTGTCACCGGAGAGAACCGGGCGGAATGCGTCATCGAGACAGATCGCGACCGCATGGGGGAGGGAGAGATTTCGCTGGAACAGATGGGAGGAATGATCCTCACAACCGCGGACGGCGCTTTTTTCGCGACGGAATGGGATGACCGTCCGGTGAGCCCGGAACACTTCCGGAGGATTGAAAAGAGAGAAGAATCAGCGGGAGAAGCCCCGCCCGTTCAGAAAAAGGAAAGTTCCGATGCGGAGAGAATCTCTGAACCGGAAAAAGAAGACGCAGGAGAGCCGGGGGAAGAAACGGATCCAGAGGA
>CALWGI010000063.1 GCA_944380045.1 uncultured Blautia sp. | reverse complement strand
GGGAGGATATGGAGAAGCTTCCGGGACCAGTCTGGCCGCGGCGCAGACGGCGGGAATCGCGGCGCTTTTATTTGAATGGGCGGTGATCCGGGGAAACGAGCCGTATTTTTCCGGAAGCAGCGTGAGGAATTATCTTCGGAGAGGGGCGGTGCGGGAAGAAGACCGTCAGTACCCCAACCGGGAGTGGGGATACGGGAAGGTGAATCTTTATCATACATTTGAGCTGCTGACGTGAACCGGCAAAACAGCGGCGCCGGTATACAGAGTCAGAAGCGCGCCGCCCTGCGGAACTGTAAAAACGTACAAAAACAGAGTGGGAAATTCGGTAATTGTGTATACAAAAATTTTTAGGCAACCTAATTGTTTTTATATGCACGGTTTGTTATACTGTTATTATGATAATAGAAAGACGGGGGGAAAGGCCAGGCGGATATTTTGTCGTATAAACAGGGATATTAACCATAAATATATCGTAGCAGGAGGTTGCCATGAAAAAAGGCAGTATTTTTGAACTGAACGGAATCCCCCGCCTGCAGGAAGCCTGTCCGCTGGCGCTGCAGCATGTAGTTGCCATGATCGTAGGATGCGTGACTCCGGCGATCATTGTAGCGGGAGCGGTAGGAGGAGGCGGCCTGAATGCCGAAGACAGAGTGATCCTGATCCAGGCTTCCCTTGTGATGTCGGCCATCTCCACACTGATCCAGCTCTTTCCCATAGGAAAAAAGGGCGGGTTTGCCATCGGTTCCGGACTTCCAATGATCATGGGCGTCAGCTTCGCCTATGTGCCCAGCATGCAGGCCATAGCTGAAGGGTACGGAGTTGCGGCGATTTTCGGAGCCCAGATCGTGGGTAGAATCGTAGCGCTTGTAATGGGGCTTCTTGTCCGGCAGATCAGGGTGTTTTTTCCGCCGCTGATCACGGGAACGGTGGTATTTACTATTGGTCTTTCCCTGTATCCCACCGCTATCAACTATATGGCAGGAGGAACGGGAAACGAGAATTATGGTTCCTGGCAGAACTGGCTGGTGGCGTTTTTTACCCTGGCGGTTGTGACAGCTCTGAACCATTTCGGCAAAGGAATATTCAAGCTTGCGTCCATCCTGATCGGAATCATCGCCGGATATATCGTTTCCATACCATTCGGCATGGTGAACCTTTCCAGCGTAGGGGAGGCGGGCGTTTTTCAGCTTCCGCAGTTCATGCATTTCGGAGTGGAATTTGAGATATCCTCCTGCGTGGCAATCGGAATCCTTTTTGCCATCAATTCCGTACAGGCTATCGGCGATTATTCCGCCACCACCATAGGCGCCATGAACCGCACGCCCGGTGACGAAGAACTGCAGAACGGTATTGCCGGTTACGGTATTATGAATGTTGTGAGCGCTCTGTTTGGCTGTCTGCCTACGGCTACATACAGTCAGAACGTGGGTATCGTCACTACCACGAAGGTGATCAACCGCTGCGTTCTGGGACTGGCGGCAGTGATCCTGGCAGTGGCCGGTATTGTGCCGAAGTTTTCCGCCCTTTTGACAACCATTCCCCAGTGCGTACTGGGCGGGGCTACGGTTTCCGTGTTCGCGTCCATCGCCATGACAGGTATGAAGCTGGTGGCGTCCGCGGAGATGGATTACCGCAATTCTTCCATAGTAGGACTGGCCGCAGCCCTGGGTATGGGAGTTTCCCAGGCGACAGAGGCGCTTTCTACCTTCCCCGACTGGGTGACGACAATCTTCGGAAAATCTCCGGTAGTGCTGGCAACCATTATCGCGGTACTTCTGAATATCCTCCTTCCCAAAACAAGAGTGGAGAAAAAAGAGGAAAAAAAACGGGATCTTGAGATCGAAAAAGATCTGGAGAGAGTACATGGAGAGAAATGAGTAGAAAATCGGAGAAGCTGGTTTAAACAGCTGTCTCCGATTTTTTATGTAACAGGAACTTTGTTTCAAATGATATTATTTTCTGTAAACAAACACCGGCAGCCCGTCTTCGCCCAAAGGAACTTCCACGCGGCCCTGCACCAGAGGAAGCACATACTGCAGGAATTTCTCCGATACATCGGATCCATTGTTGATGATCCAGTCGGCGGGAACCGTTTTCTCCTCATTGCAGATAGCGTTGACGTCTTCCAGACCGCATTCGATACGGACCGTGCCGTCTGCTTCCGTGCGGCGGATAAAAGAAACCATCTTTCCGGTTATGCCGTCCAGAGCGGCCTGAACGCCGAATCTGCCGGCGAAAACCGCTTCCTTTTGATCGGCGGCGGAGATGAGAGAAGCGCTGCAGCGCTGGCTTACATTCAGTTCTACAGAACGGGCTTTCACTCCCAGACGTTCACGGACGAGATTTTCGAGATATTTGCCGCAGCCCGCCAGCATCTTGTGGCCGAAGGTGTCGGTGCCCACAGAGGAATCGTACTCGCAGATAAAAGTTCCGTCCGCGTCATGGATACCTTCGGAAACGCAGACAACCACGCAGCAGTCTTTTTCCAGAGCTTTTTCGATGTCTTTCAGGAAGTTCTCCGTGTCGAAATCGCTTTCCGGAAGATATATGTAACGGGGATTGTCACCCTCATATTTACGCGCAAGAACTCCGGCGGCAGTGAGCCAGCCCGCGTGGCGTCCCATGATCTCTACGATGGTGACAGATTTTTTCTCATACACAGAAGCGTCAAGAACGATCTCTCTTACAGTGGAAGCCACATATTTGGCGGCGCTTCCGTAGCCGGGAGTGTGATCTGTGTTTACAAGGTCGTTGTCGATGGTCTTAGGCTCGCCGATCACGCGGACAGGGCTGTTGATCATCGCAGCATAGCGGGAAAGCTTGCTTACCGTATCCATGGAATCGTTGCCGCCTATGTAAAAGAACCAGCCGATATTCAGTTTCTCAAACTTTTCAAAAAGAAGCGGATAAACGGGATCTTCCAGAGACTCCGGCAGTTTATAACGGCAGGAACCCAGATAGGCGCCGGGAGTATGTTTCAGGTATTCCAGCTTATCTCCGGGAAGAGCCTCCCGGAAATTCAGGATACGGTCTTCCAGAAAACCTTCGATTCCGTTTACCATACCGTAAACTTCGCCGATTTCATCAGAATGAGCCAGCCCTTCGGAAACAACTCCGTAAAGGCTGCTGTTGATCACTGCGGTAGGACCGCCGGACTGTCCGACGATAAGATTCTTCTTTGCCATGGTACACCTCCGATTGGGATAAATTATTACCTATATTCTATCATGAAGGAAGCGAAAATGACAAATCATTCTTGAAATATTTATAGTTTTGCTGTCTTTTTTGTACAAAAAATATAGACATTTCATACCGAAAATTGTATAATCAATGTGTTGGTTTAATGTAACAAAGTAATAAAGCAAAAAGGACAGGACGTATGAAAATCATAGTATGTATGAAACAGGTGCCGGCAGGCACCAATGTGGAGATCGACCCGGAAACGGGCGCTATGAAGCGTCTTTCCAGTGCAACGAGAACGAATCCCTATGATTTGTTCGCATTGGAAACGGCGCTTCTTTTGAAGGAAAAAATGGGAGGTACCGTGACCGTTCTTACCATGGGACCGGCTCAGGCGGAGTCTATGATGAAAGACGCCTATGCCTGCGGCGCGGACGAGGCGGTGATCCTTTCTGACCGGAAGTTTGCCGGTTCGGATGTGCTGAGTACTTCCTACACGCTTCGTCAGGGAATTCAGGTTCTGGGTGGCGCAGACCTGATCATCTGCGGCAGACAGACCACCGACGGCGATACCGCTCAGGTGGGACCCGCGCTTGCGGAACATATGCATATTCCTCATGCGGCGTGGGTGACCAGGATAGAAGAAGTCACAGAGAAGGATATTTCCGTGCAGCAGAAGCTGGGCGACGTGACGCAGGTATCCAGAATACCGTTTCCCTGCCTGATCACAGTGGAGAAGGATATGTGTGTGCCGCGTCTTCCTTCCTGGATCCTGAAAAAGAAAACAGCAGACCGCAAGGTGCGTTTTTTAAGTTTTGAGGATCTTCCCAATCAGGATCTTACAAGGTACGGACTGAACGGCTCCCCCACGGCTGTGGAGAGGATGTTCCCGCCGGAGAAGGCTCAGAAGCAGGTGTATCTTGAAGGCAGTACGGAAGAGAAAACAAAAGAACTGTTTGATATTCTTGTCAGCAGGAAGATCATTTAAGGAGGACAGAAGCAATGGATTTTTTGAATTTTGATGCGGAAGCCTGCACGCTCTGCGGGATATGCGTGAATGTCTGTCCTTTCGGCGCGCTGAAATTTGAAAAAAACGGGATTGAAGTCGGCGAGAGCTGCCGTATGTGCGGACTCTGTGTGCGAAAATGCCCGGAGAAGGCCATCCGTTTTGAGCAGAAGGCCAATGAAGTGAATAAAGAGGAGTGGAGAGATTTCCTGATCTATGCGGAGCAGGAGCAGGGGAAGATCCATCCTGTTGTATTTGAGCTGATCGGAGAAGCTCTGAAAATGGCTCCGAAGGTAGGGTACCATGTGAACTGTGTGATCGCGGGAGGCCCGGGAACTGCTGAAAATGCCAAAGATCTGCTGGAATACGGCGTACATAAGGTGTTTGTTTATGAACATGAGGAACTGAAATGGTTCCGGGCGGACTGCTATACGGACGTGATCGCGGACTGCATCGCAGCTGTGAAGCCAAGTTCTGTCCTGATCGGCGGAACAGAGCTGGGACGTTCTCTTGCGCCCAGGCTGGCCACCCGTTTCCATACGGGCCTGACGGCGGACTGTACGAAACTGGACATTAAAGACAATACGGATATGATCCAGATCCGCCCGGCTTTCGGCGGAAATATCATGGCCCAGATTACGATCTCCAGATCGAGACCGCAGTTTGCCACTGTGCGTTACAGAGTAATGGAAAAGGCGAAAAAAGTGGAGAATCCCGACGGTGAGATCATTCGCTGTAAGATGACGGATGATATGGTGAAATCATCTATTGAGATTCTCAGCGCGGAAGTGCTGGAGAAGAAAAAGAGCCTTGAGGAAGAAGATATTATCGTAGTAGCGGGACGCGGAGCGAAGAACGAGACCGGCGTCGCGCTCTGCCGGGAACTGGCGGACGCTCTTGGCGGACAGCTGGCATTTACCCGCCCCATGGTAGAGGACGGTTTTGGCGATACCGCCCATCAGATCGGTCTTTCCGGACGTACTGTGCGTCCGAAACTGATCATTACCTGCGGAGTGTCGGGAGCTATCCAGTTTACCTCCTGTATGAACGGTTCAGAATGTATCGTCGCTATAAATAATAATCCTGAGGCCCAGATCTTTAATACGGCTCATTACTGTATTGTAGACGATCTGAATCAGGTAGTGCCGAAGCTCACAGAGCTGGTGCGGAATCGGAAGGAGGACTAGGACAATGGCATATCCCTATAAGAAAATGGACGAGGCTGACTTCGAATATATCCGTTCCGTAACTGCGCCGGACCGTGTGTGGACGGGCGGCGATATTGCCAGAGAGTATTACCGGGATGAAATGCCGGAATACGGTATTTTTCCTCCGGAACTCTATGTGGAAGTAATCAATAAAGAAGAAGTTTCAGCTATTATGGCCTACGCCTATAAGATGAATATTCCGGTGGTTTGCCGCGGGGCGGGAACCGGACTTGCAGGCGGGGCAACCTGTAAATACGGCGGCATTATGCTGTCTGTTATGAGAATGAATAAGATTTTTCCGGTGGATCACAAGAACCAGACCATCACAACAGAGCCTGGCGCGCTTCTTCTGGATATCCAGGCGGCCGCCGCTGCGGAGGGACTTTTTTATCCTCCGGATCCCGGTGAAAAAACAGCTTCCATCGGAGGAAATGTGATCACCAATGCAGGCGGTATGAAGGCGGTGCGTTATGGACTGACCCGTGATTTCGTCCGCTGTATTGAAGCGGTCCTGCCGGACGGATCTATTATGAACTTTTCGTCAAATGTAGTGAAGAATACGACCGGATATGCAGTGAAAGACCTGGTGATCGGTTCCGAGGGTACTCTGTGCATCATCACCCAGATCACGCTGAAGCTTCTTCCGGCTCCTACCTGTAGCGCGACTCTGGTAATGCCTTTTGACAGTCTGGAATCCTGCGCTGACATGGTTCCGAAAGTGCTGGAACTGCCTTTTGTGCCCACGGCTATTGAATTCCTGGAACGGGAGTTGATCGATATTGTGGAAAAGAACCTTAACAGGCAGTTCCCGGTGAAACAGGGAGAAGCTGTTCTGATCGTTATGTACGACGCCTCCAGCCAGCAGGAGCTTGACAGCGCGGTAGCGGCGGCATCGGAAGCCGCTCTTGCCAACGGCGCTTACGACTGCTGTATTGCCGATACCCCGGAGAGGGCGGCCACGGTATGGTCGGTGCGCGGCGGTATCCTGGAGGGAATGAAGGCGGATTCTGTTTCCCAGGAGGAATGCGACGTGGTTGTTCCCCGTTCTGAGATCGCGGGATATGTGAAGGCGGCCAAGAGGATCGCGCTGGCTCATGGAATCCGTGTAGAGCCCTGCGGCCACTGCGGCGACGGTAATATCCACACAGAGATGCTGAGAGACGAGGGAATGAGTGATGAAGAGTGGAAGACAGCCACTCATGCCTGCCTTAAGGAGCTTTACGCCCTGTCGAAAGAGCTTGGCGGACAGCTTTCCGGCGAGCATGGCATCGGCAACGGCCGTCTGGAATTCCTGGAGGAATTCGTCGGTCCCAGAATGATACAGCTGTATAAGAGTATCAAGCTGGCTTTTGACGACAAGCTGATCCTGAATCCCGGCAAGATCGTGGAATTCAATAAATAAAAATAAATTTACTGAGGAAAGAAAGATGAGTGGAAAAAAATCATTGTTGGTTGACAAAAGTAAGATGCCCCTGGCGATGGGTATCGCATTCGTGGCGTTCACCACACAGTTCGGAGGCGGTTTCGCCTCCGGCGCGCAGATCTATCAGTACTTTATCAATTACGGAATCTGGTGTCTGATCCTTCCGGTGCTGACACAGGGTCTGTACTCCGTATTTTTCTGGTACGGCATGCGCTATGCCTACAAACATAAAACATATGATTACAGAAGTTTTTCCGATACCTTTTATGGAAAAACAAGACATGTGATGTCCAATCTCCATGAGATCTGTTATCTGATCATGATCGGAACAGCGTCTGCGGCGGCCTTTGCCACCGGCGGATCTACTCTGGAGACACTTTTCGGGATTCCATACTGGCTGTGCACCGTTTTTGTAGCGGCGTTCATTTTTGTGATCGCGCTGTTTGGAACGAATGTTGTACGTAAATGTGCGTCTACCTTAAGTGTGCTGATCATTATCGGTCTGGTGCTGGTCCTGGTGCCGAACATCATCGTTCAATGGGACAGCATTGTGGCTTCCGCAAGCCGTATGAGCGGCGGGGAGATGACGGTGCTTTCGAAGGAAAGCGGCGCTTTCGGACCGGCTCTCTGGTCGGCGGTACTGTACTTCCTTTTCCAGCTGTCTTCGGTTTCTGTTATGTACCAGCATGTAGAGCCGGTGACTGATGTAAAACAGATCAACCGCGCGGCTGTAGGAATGTTTGTATGCAATTTCTTCGCCATGGAGCTGTCCATTGTGGGCCTTCTGGCGGTTGCTTACGTGGCCGATCTGGCAACAGCTTCTGTTCCCATGCTGGTTCTGGTGCAGAACGGAGTGGGCGCTGGAATCCTTACACCCATCATTTCTCTGCTGATCATTCTGGGAGCGATTTCCACAGCGGTAAATATGATCTCGGGAATTGTAACCAGATGTGTTAACGCAGTGGAAAGACGTATGGACTCTCCCCAGAAAAAACAGCAGGGTCATCTGGCCAGAAACGCCGTATTTACTCTGATCTTTACCTTCCTGGCTTTCGCGATCGCGCAGTTCGGACTGATGGCGGTAGTGAGCAAGGGATACGCATACCTGGGATATGCGGCTCTGATCACTCTGTTTATCCCCTTCGTACTTCACTGGATCGCTACAAAAGGGAAAGAGATCTGAGAGTGGAATCTGTTAGAATAAGATCTTTATTTCACAAAGCGGGCATGAGAAATCATGTCCGCTGTTTTAATGTGCCGGAATTCTGTGATGGTGCATTTTGTCTTTCAGGAAGTATATAGTATCCATAACTACATTAAATAGAAAACATTACAATATCTATTGACATGAAAAACCAAAAGGATTATACTTGAAATAATTTGATGTTCAAATTATTTGAGAAACAAATTAATGTTTTGTACAAAACAGGCACAGCCGGAGGGAAATCATGGATATGGATAACTACAGAACAAAACTTAAGAAATTGTGTATAGGGGAGAAGATTGCGGATATTCCCATCATTCAGGGAGGTATGGGCGTAGGGATCAGCCGCAGCGGCCTTGCCGGAGCAGTGGCGAAAGAAGGCGGCGTCGGCGTGATCTCCACGGCCCAGATCGGCTATGATGAGGAGGGGTTCGCGCAGGATCAGGCGGGATGCAACGCTCGGGCGATCAGGAAACATATACAGCAGGCGAAGGAGATCGCCGGCGGGAAAGGCCTGGTCGGCGTGAACATTATGGTCGCTCTGAAACATTACGCGGAGCATGTGAAAGAATCTGTAGCGGCCGGAGCGGATGTGATCATCAGCGGCGCCGGTCTGCCGGTGAACCTTCCGGCGCTGGTCAGTGAAACATGCGGGACGAAGATCGCGCCCATTGTTTCCTCCTGCCGCGCGGCGAAGCTGATCCTTAAGATGTGGGCTCACAAATACGACAGAACCGCGGACTTTATCGTGATAGAAGGACCGAAAGCAGGCGGACATCTGGGATTTTCCAGAGAACAGCTGGATCATATGGATGAACTGGATTACGATAATGAGATCCGGCAGATCATAGCCTGTAAAGGAGAATATGAAGAGAAATACGGGAAGAAGATCCCGGTAGTGGTTGCCGGCGGAATCTTTGACCGGGAAGATATCGCTCATGCACTGGATCTGGGCGCCGATGGTGTGCAGATCGCCAGCCGTTTTGTGGCGACGGAAGAGTGCGACGCGTCAGAGGCCTACAAACAGGCTTATATTGATGCAAAAGAGGAAGACGCGCAGATCATTCAGAGCCCGGTGGGAATGCCGGGACGCGCGCTCAGGAACCGTTTTATCCGTCAGGTGGAGCAGGCCCGTCAGCCGGTGGCGAAATGTTACAACTGCCTGGAGAAGTGCAATCCGGCAAAAGTGCCTTACTGCATCACAAAAGCGCTGATCGACGCGGTGAAAGGAGATGTGGAAAACGGTTTGATCTTCTGTGGAAGCAATGTGGGCCGCATCAGAGAAATGACGACGGTACATCAGCTGATACAGGAGCTGGTATAAATTGATACAGAATCTGGTATAAAAAATACTGGAGTATGCAGGCCGGTCATGGTACAATACGGATGTTTGAATTATAGCAAAAGTTTGTACAGGGAGAATAGAAGATGATTGAGGAAAAATTCGAGTTTCGCAATATACGTCGGGACGAGGCTCTTCAGACCGCGGAAATTGAAAGGATCTGTTTTCCGCCAAATGAGGCCTGCTCAGAGAAAATGATGGTGGAACGTGTGAACAGGGCGCCGGAATATTTTCTGGTGGCTGTGGACAGGACGACAGGAAGGATCGCCGGTTTTCTCAACGGTCTCGCGACAGATGAATCCACTTTCCGGGATGAGTTTTTTACAGACGCCGGGCTGCATGATCCGAAGGGGAAGACAGTCATGCTGCTGGGGCTTGACGTGCTCCCGGAATACCGCAGACAGGGTCTTGCGTCAGAACTGATGCGGCGCTATCTTGCCATACAGAAAGAGAGAGGAAAGAAAAAGGTTCTTCTCACCTGTCTGGATGCCAAAGTAGAAATGTATAAAAAAATGGGATTTCAGGATGATGGAATGGCGGATTCTTCCTGGGGAGGGGAAGCGTGGCATGAGATGAGCTGCGCGCCTGTCTGAAAGGAAAATTGAAAATTCAGCTTTGGCTGATGATATAACAACGGAGAGGCTGCTCAATGTCGGAGAACTGAGCAGCCTCTCCGTTGTTTTTTGGGTTTTTCTGTTATGCGAAGTTTTTTACGGCTCTTCTTCAACAATCACAATACGGTCTTCGCCATATGGATCCGCATATTGTTCTCCGACGGTTCCGCCCAGATTTTCAGTGATATACTGGATCAGAGCCTGATTGTCCAGCATGATATCTTCCAGGGGCATATTGCAGTTCTGGAACATGTTGAAGCCGTTGCCGCCGTTTTTCAGCATATAGTTATGAGAGGCTACGGTATAGGTTTTTTCCGGATCGAGATCTTCTCCGTTCACTTTTACATTCTTCACGCGATACTCGCCGTCAACAGACTGGAACATTCCGTCCGCGTCCAGCTGTACGGAGGAATCCAGATAAGTATGAATCTCGAAGGAAATACCGGAAACCTGCTGGAAACCGCCGGATTCTGCCGGGAGATCCATAACGCCCATTTCCAGCGCGTCCAGAATCTGCTGCCCGGTCGCTTCCACCATACAGATCTCGTTTCCGAAAGGCTGCACGCTGATGATGTCGCTGTAAGTGATATCTCCGGCCGCGATATCTGCCCGGATTCCGCCGCCGTTGCAGAAGCCGATATCCGCTCCGGTGACAGCCCGGTACGCGTCCGCGCAGAAGTCGCCCAGGTTGGTCTCAGAGGTGCGGACAAGGCGTACAGGTTCCTCCTGATCCGCCGTAGCGGGATCGTTCACGACAAGGGCAACGTCTGTTTCGGCAACTACTTCGTTTAAGATACCTTCAAATTCTGTGTTGATGTCATTGATGTATGCCTCTGTTTCCGGATCAGCCTCCATTCCCCCGGAAATAAGAGCGGAGCTGAATGTGCCGTCTTCTGCTATGGTAAGTTCGCCCACTGAGGAAAGTTGGGTTCCGGTGGAAG
>CALWGI010000062.1 GCA_944380045.1 uncultured Blautia sp. | reverse complement strand
CCATGGAGGGCGGACAGAAAGACAACGCCATCACAAGAGAGGCAGTGACAGAGATTCTTGCCGACAGGAAGGATATTTCCGCGATCCGCGCCTATGCTGAGAAAGTTCAGGGCGAACTGAGAGAAGAGTACACTGGCACAGACGCCGGCATCACCATTGAGATCACAGAGATGGGAGCGGCAACGGAGAACGTTCTTCATCCCACAAGCAGAGAGAAAGTCCTTTTCTATCTGATGGAGATCCCCTTCGGTATCCAGAAGATGAGCGGAAGCATTGAAGGACTTGTGGAAACCTCTACCAACATCGGTATTGTGAAGCTTTCTGAAGACGAGTTTTTCGGAAGTTCAGGAGTAAGAAGTTCTGTGGAAGCCGCCAGAGACGCGCTTTCCGACAAGATTCAGTATCTCACCGAATTCCTGGGCGGTTCCTACGATATCCAGGGCGCTTATCCCGCATGGGAATACCGCAAGGATTCTCCTCTCCGCGATAAGATGGTTGCAGTATATGAGGAGATGTACGGAAACAAGCCGGAAGTGGTTGCCATCCACGCAGGTCTGGAGTGCGGTCTTTTCTACAAGAAGATCGAGGGACTGGACTGTGTTTCCCTCGGACCGGATATGAAAGATATCCATACTTCCGAAGAAGTTCTGGATATCGCCTCCGCAGGACGTGTATGGGAATACCTTGTAAAAGTCCTGGCAAACCTGAAAGACTGAGATATCCGTCTGAAAATCATATCATAAACAGGGTCCTGGAATCCGAGCCGCGGATTCCGGGGCCTTTTTTCTGTTCTTTAAAAAAGGCAAAATCCTGACGTTTTAACGATCCGCCGGGGAAAATCCGAAATACATATGAGAGAAACGGCGCATATAATATATATTATGATATGGAGACAGGCGGATGAAAAATCAGAAACGGCTGCATCTTATCGCCGCGCTGATCCTTTTGGCGCTTACCACAGCTTCCGTACAGGAGCTTGTCAGGGAGCGGAGCGGCGTCTCGGGACTTGCCATGAATACCTGCGTGCGGGAGAAATTCCGGGAACAAAAACTTTCCCGGGAGATGTACCTGAAACTGAAGGAATCGGAAACGGAAGACGTTTCCTGGACGGATCTTCTGACCGTCTCCATGCTTGAAGGGGATTTTGCCCCGAAGAAAATATCTGCGGAAAGCGGAATCTATATGAAATACAAAAAAGAGGAATTTCTTTTTCTAAAGGACTGCTACAGCGCCGTCTGGTCGGATATCGGGTATTTCCCGGTCGCCTCTGAAGATATTTCTTTTGAAAACACATGGATGGAACCTGTGGATTACGAAGGAACAGAAGAGCACGACGGGACCGATCTTTTCGGCAGGTCGGATGAATCCGGATACTATCCGGTGATCAGTATGACAAACGGAAGGGTGGAGCTGGCCGGATGGCAGAATAGCCGGGGTTACTGCGCCGGCATCCGGGCCCCTGAAGGAGGATTTTTCTTTTACGCCCATCTGGATTCTTTTGAAAATGGCTTAAAAGAGGGGACGGAAGTGGACGCCGGCGATATCATCGGATATATGGGCAGCACCGGATTCGGTCCCGCCGGCACAAAGGGGCGGATCCCGGTCCATCTGCACCTCGGCGTATATATATCCGGTCCGGACGGCGAAAACATCAGCGTGAATCCCTACTGGATTTTGAAGATTTTTGCGAAAAAAACAAGAAAGTATACATATTAACGTTAATATTTTATCAAAAGTATGTTATAATGTTTTGTGCTGAAAGAGATTACAGCCTGCAAGGAGTGATTTACATGGAAATACAGTTATGGAGAAGGATCTTATGTCCATATGAGCTTGCTGTCCGGGAACTGACAGTGAAGTTTGAACATATCATCAAAGAATACAAGCTGAACGATCTCTATTCTCCCATAGAACAGGTGAGGGGACGGGTGAAAAGTGTTTCCAGTATTCTGGAGAAGATGCAGAGGAAACATATCCCGCTGGAACGTATGGAAGAAGAAGTGGAAGATATCGCAGGTATACGGATTATCTGCCAGTTTGAGGAAGATATAGATACCATCGCCGCTCTGATCCAGAACCGCAGCGACATGACGATCAAGAGCGAGAAGAATTATCTGAAGCATATTAAGCAGAGCGGATACAGAAGCTATCATCTGATCATTTACTATACAGTGGAAACCATTAACGGTCCGAAGGAGATTCAGGCGGAGATCCAGATCCGGACAATGGCCATGAATTTCTGGGCTACCATCGAGCATTCTCTCCAGTATAAATACAAGGGCGAGATGCCCCTGCACGTTGCGGAACGGCTGAGTAACGCCGCCGACGCCATTATCGCCCTGGATCAGGAGATGTCGTCTGTGCGCAGCGAGATCATGGACGCGCAGAATTCCTCGATGAATCAGTCCAATCTCATCAAGGATATTCTCATGAGCATTGAGAATCTCTATAAAGTCGCAAACAAACGGGAAGTGGAGAAGATCCAGAGCGAGTTCCTGCGTATCTTCCAGATGCGGGATCTGCAGCAGCTGGAGCGGTTCCACAGACAGCTTGACATTATCGCCGAGGGTTACCGCGCCCAGTCGGTGGCGTTTTAGGAGCATGGGGATGCAGCGTTTTTTACCGGTTACAGAACAGGAAATGAAGGAACGGGGATGGGACAGGGTGGACTTTGTCTATGTGACGGGAGACGCCTATGTGGACCATTCTTCCTTCGGATCAGCTATCATCAGTCGTCTTCTTGAGAGCAGAGGGTACAGGGTGGGAATGATCCCGCAGCCGGACTGGCGTAAAAAAGAAAGCATCCAGGTGTTCGGCGAGCCGCGCCTGGGTTTTCTTGTGAGCGCGGGAAACATGGATTCCATGGTGAATCATTACACTGTCGCCAGGAAGCGCCGTCACAGAGACGCCTATTCTCCCGGAGGAGAGCCGGGACTTCGGCCGGATATGCCTACTGTGGTGTACAGCAACCTGATCCGTCAGAGTTACCGCGACACTCCCATCATACTTGGCGGGATCGAGGCGAGCCTTCGACGTCTTGCCCATTACGACTACTGGAAGGACCGGATCCGCCGCAGCGTTCTTATTGATTCCGGAGCGGATCTGATCTCCTACGGCATGGGAGAGCGTTCGATCCTGGAGATCGCGGAGGCGCTGGAGAGCGGGATCCCGGTGGAGGATATCACTTTTGTTCCGGGAACGGTTTACAGAAGCCGCGGTCTTTCGTCCGCGTTTGATCCCGTTATCCTTCCTTCTTTTGAAGAACTTCAGAACAGCCGGGAAGCCTATGCGGACAGCTTTGCCCTTCAATACAGAAATACGGATCCTTTCACTGCGAGACCTCTGGCCGAGGACTACGGAACAAGAGGATATGTGATCCAGAACCCGCCGTCCAGACCTCTTACCATGCAGGAGATGGACGACGTATACGATCTTCCCTACACGGGGACCTGGCATCCCATGTATGACGCAGCGGGAGGGATCCCTGCGCTGGAAGAAGTCAGATTCAGCCTTACCAGCAACCGGGGCTGTTTCGGAAGCTGCAGTTTCTGCGCCCTCACTTTCCATCAGGGCCGTATCCTGCAGGCCAGGAGCCACGGTTCCATCGTCCGGGAAGCAGAAAAAATGACGCGGGATCCTCATTTCAAGGGATACATCCATGATGTGGGAGGCCCTACCGCGGATTTCCGCCAGCCTTCCTGCGAGAAACAGCTTACCAGAGGCGTATGCACGGACAGGCAGTGCCTGTTTCCGAAACCCTGCGGAAATCTTACGGCGGATCACAGCGACTATGTGGCGCTTCTTCGCACGCTTCGCAAAGTCCCCGGTGTGAAAAAAGTGTTTATCCGTTCCGGCGTCCGTTTCGACTATGTGATGGCGGACAGCAGCAGAGAGTTTCTTCATGAGCTTGTGAAACATCATGTAAGCGGCCAGCTTCGTGTGGCACCGGAACATGTTTCCGATCATGTTCTCTATTATATGGGCAAGCCGCGTCATGAAGTATATCAGAGTTTCCTCGAGGCTTTTGAACAGGAAAATAGAAAAACAGGGCAGGAGCAGTACGCGGTACCTTACTTTATGTCCTCCCATCCTGGATGCACTCTGAAGGAAGCCGTAAAACTTGCGGAGTATGTCCGTGATCTCGGTTTTACTCCGGAACAGGTGCAGGATTTTTATCCTACGCCGTCCACGCTTTCCACCTGTATGTATTACACGGGGATCCATCCGCTTACGAAGGAGAAGGTCTATGTCCCCCGGGATCCTCATGAGAAAGAGATCCAGCGGGCGCTGATGCAGTACAAAAATCCGGCCAACAGGGCTCTTGTACTGGAGGGCCTCAGACGGGCAGGAAGAGAGGATCTCATCGGGTACGGGCCGAAATACCTGATCCGCCCGGACAGAGACAATCCGAAGCATGACGGAAAAGGGAAGTCCGCCGGCAGGACGGAGACCGGCAGGAAAGCCGCTCATGGAAAAAAGAAAACAATCAGAAATATTCACAGAAAAAAGCAGAAATAACAAGGAGATCTCATGAGCAGACCATCTGACAAAAGTAAAATCCGCAAAGGAGATTACGGATACATACGGGCGGAGCGGAAGCGGCGCGTCATCATCACCGCCATTCTGTTCGCCGTGCCCCTTCTTATCTTTTTTACCGCTCTTTTGTATTTTAAAACAAGATTGAACATATGGACTGTCCTTGTAGTAGTAGGATGCCTTCCCGCGTGCAAAAGCCTGGTGAACGTGATCATGCTGTTCCGTTCCCCGGTCATGAAGGAGGAAACCTACCGCCGGATCAGCGAACACGCCGGCAATCTGGTGATGTCCTATGAAATGTATATGACTTTTTATGAAAAGAGCGCATTTATCGACGCGTTCGCCGTCTGCGGCAATCTGGCGGTGGGATACAGCAGCGATCCGAAGATCGACGTATCTTTTATGGAAACAGAAGCCCAGAAGATCTTAAGAGGAAACGGATTCAAATCCACGGTTAAGATCTTCCGTGACCTGAATCCCTATCTGGAACGGCTGGATTCCATGAACGCCCACAAAGCTTCTCTGGAAGAAGGCATTAAGTTCACGCCGGATGAGAAGTATCCGGATTTTTCCCGGAACGAACTGATCAAACACACGATCCTGGCGATCTGTCTGTAGGTGGATCATGAAAGAGTTTATTATCAATGAAAACGAGGCGGGACAGCGTTTTGACAAATATCTGGCGAAGCTTCTCCGGGAAGCGCCGAAGAGTTTTTTTTACAAAATGCTCCGCAAAAAAAATATTACCCTTAACGGAAAAAAGGCGACGGGAAATGAGAAGCTGAATCCGGGAGACCGGGTGAAACTGTTTTTAAGCGATGAGACTTTTCAGAAATTCTCAAAAGCCACAGCTGCTCCGAGGGCGGTCTGTGATCTGGATGTGATCTATGAGGATGCGGACGTCCTTCTGGTAAATAAGCCGGCGGGAATGCTTTCCCAGCCTGATGACAGCGGGGAGCCTTCTCTGGTGGAATATATTACAGGATATCTTCTGGAGAACGGGACTCTGACAGAAAACGACCTGGCTACTTTCCGTCCTTCCGTATGCAACCGCCTGGACCGGAATACCAGCGGGATCGTCGCGGCGGGGAAAAGCCTTGCCGGGCTTCAGACGCTGTCGGAACTTTTCCGGGGGAGAACCCTTCACAAAGACTATCTCGCGCTTACAGAAGGCGTTATAAAAAACGAAAAACATATCAGGGGATATTTGCATAAAGATCAAAAATATAATAAAGTAACAGTATACAGAGAGAAAAAAGAGGGAGCGCTTCCCATAGAGACGTACTATACCCCTCTGGGGGACAACGGCAGGATCACGCTTCTGAAGATCCGCCTTGTCACCGGACGGCCCCATCAGATCCGCGCGCACCTTGCCTCTGAAGGGCATCCGCTTATGGGGGATTTTAAATACGGCGCAGATAAATCCAACCGGATCTGCCGTGAGCGGTACGGGCTTAAGCATCAGCTCCTTCACGCTTACCGGCTGGAGTTTCCTGTGATCCCGGAAGTACCGGCGAACCTTGCGGGGAAGATCTTCCTGGCCGATCCGCCTAAGCTTTTCTGTCATATACTGAAGGAAGAACATTTAGAGGAGAGTTATTATGAAAATCTGGAGTACAGTATGGGATTATGTAAAAATGATCATCATTGTGGTAGTGGTGGTCCTGATCGTAAATAACGTGGTTCTGATCAACGCCAAGATTCCTTCGGAATCCATGGAAAACACCATTATGACAGGCGACAGGATCTTCGGATTCCGTATGGCCTACGGGATCAATTTTGATTTCTTCGGGAAGCACATCTCCAAGAAAATGAAAGATCCCGAGCGTTATGATATCATCATCTTCAAATATCCGGACGATGAAAGCCAGCTTTTCATCAAAAGGCTGATCGGCCTTCCGGGAGAAACGGTGGAGATCCGTGACGGCAAGGTATATATCGACGGTTCAGAAGAGCCGCTGGACGACAGCTTCGTACGGGAGACGCCCACCGGTAATTTCGGACCGTACACGGTTCCGGAGGACTGCTATTTTATGCTGGGAGACAACCGGGAGAACTCCCGTGATTCCCGCTACTGGAACAATACATTTGTAACTTTTGACGAGATCGTGGGGAAAGCGGTGATCCGTTACTTCCCGTCCATCAAACTTCTGGACTAGGCGGACAGATATGGCTACATGGAACAGCAGAGGCCTCCGGGGATCCACCCTGGAGGAACTGGTAAACAGGACAAACGAACAGTATGCGGAGAAGCGTCTGGCGCTGATCCAGAAGATTCCCACGCCTATTACGCCGGTTAAGATGGATAAGGAACACAGACAGATCACTCTGGCCTATTTTGAACAGAGGAGTACGGTGGATTATATCGGCGCCGTACAGGGGATTCCGGTATGCTTCGACGCGAAGGAGTGCAGTACGGATACCTTTCCTCTGAGCAATATCCATCCCCATCAGGTCTCTTTCATGCAGAAATTTGAAGAGCAGGGGGGAATCGCATTCTTCCTGCTCTTTTTCAGCAGTGAAGATCTGTTTTATTATCTGCCTTTAAGGAGGCTTCTGGATTTCTGGGAACGAATGGAATCCGGCGGCCGCAAAAGTTTCCGCCGGGACGAACTTGACGAGGCCTTTTATCTGCCGAAACAAAGCGGTTTTCTGGTCCCTTATCTGGAGGGGATGAAGACAGATCTCAGATTCAGAGAGGAAAAAACGCGGGAATGATCTGAAAAGACAGATGGTGCGAAATTCCGGGATTGACAAGATATTGATAATTTACTATAATTTTGTTGTTTTCATATAGTAATATGGTAGCAGACTAAAGTGGTCTGTGAGATCGAGGAGGATACATATGCAGCGGATTTTTCATACCCCGGAGGGCGTTCGTGATATATATAACGGAGAGTGCAGCCGGAAGCACCAGCTTCAGAGCCGCATCCGACAGGTGTTTCTGCGTTACGGATACGAGGAGATCGAGACGCCCACCTTTGAGTTTTTTGAAGTGTTCAGCAGGGAAGTGGGCACCATTCCCTCGAAAGACCTTTACAAGTTTTTTGACCGGGAGGGGAATACTCTTGTGCTCCGGCCGGACTTCACCCCTTCGGTTTCCAGGGCCTGCGCCACGTATTTTTCACCGGATAAGGATGTTGTTACTTTATCCTACACAGGACAGGCTTTTACCAACAGTTCCAGTTATCAGGGAAGGCTGAAAGAGACCACACAGATGGGAGTGGAACGTATCGGAGACAGCTCTGCGGAAGCGGACGCCGAACTTCTCGCCATGACTGTGGAGTGTCTTCTGGAATCCGGTCTGAAGGAATTCCAGGTCAGCGTGGGACAGGTAAATTATTTTAAATCCCTTCTTGCGGAGGCGGGAATGGACGAGGAGGCGGAAGAGAGCCTGCGCGCCCTTATTTCCCAGAAGAATTATTTCGGTGTGGAGGAACTTCTGAAGGAACAGAAGCTGGATCCGTCCCTGGCGGAAACATTCCAGGCTCTTCCCCAGCTGTTCGGTTCCGTCGAGGTTCTGGACAGGGCAAGATCCCTTACGGATAATACGGAAGCGCTGAAGGCGGTGGAGCGACTTGAGGAGATCTATGAGATCCTGAAGCTTTACGGATACGAGAAATATGTAAGTTTTGACTTCGGCATGGTGAGCAAGTACCGGTATTACACGGGGATTATTTTCCAGGCGTATACCTACGGCACAGGGGAGCCTCTGGTAAAAGGCGGACGGTACGACGAACTTCTGAAGCATTTCGGCAAACCGGCGGCCTCCACGGGATTCGTCATTGTGGTCGACAGCCTGCTTACCGCCCTTTCCAGACAGAAGATAGACGTTCCCGGAGAGGATGAGATCACGGTGCTGTATTATACGGACGAAACCCGTCGGGATGTGATACTCAAAGCCCGTGAAATGCGTAAAAAAGGCATGCGCACCGCGATTCGCCGCAGGAAGGAGGAATGCTGACATGAGATATCTTACAGTGGCGCTTACCAAAGGGAGACTTGCACAGAAAACGCTGGATATGTTCGAACAGATCGGCATCACCTGCGAGGAGATCCGGGACAAAAACTCCCGGAAACTGATTTTTGTCAACGAGGACCTGAAACTGAAATTTTTCCTTGCAAAAGGCCCGGACGTTCCCACTTATGTGGAGTACGGAGCCGCGGATATCGGAGTCACCGGGAAGGATACCATCATGGAAGAGGGGCGCAAGCTCTATGAAGTGATGGATCTTGGCTTCGGGGCGTGCCGGATGTGCGTCTGCGGTCCGGAAAGCGCAAGAGAGCTGCTGAACAATAATCAGCTGATCCGGGTGGCGACGAAGTATCCCAATATCGCCAAGGATTATTTTTATAATAAAAAGCATCAGACAGTAGAGATCATTAAGTTAAACGGATCCATCGAGCTTGCGCCTATTGTGGGGCTTTCGGAAGTGATCGTGGATATCGTGGAGACAGGAAGCACCCTCCGGGAGAACGGACTGAAGGTGCTGGAGGAAATATGTCCTCTTTCCGCGAGAATGATCGTAAACCAGGTAAGTATGAAAATGGAAGACGAGAGGATCCGCAAACTGATCCGTGATCTCAGAGGGAAGGAATGAAGACTATGCGTACGGTAACGCTTACAAAAGAAAGCACAAAAGACATTCTGGAGAATCTTCTGAAGCGCAGCCCCAATAACTACGGTAAATTCGAGGCTGCCGTGGATGATATCCTGAAAAAGGTAAGGGCGGAAGGAGACAGCGCTGTTTTCGCCTATACAAAAGAATTCGACAAAGTGGAGATCACCGCGGATACTGTCCGCGTTACCGAGGATGAGATCCGAGAAGCCTATGACGCGGTGGATCCATCCCTGGTGGAAGTGATCCGCAAAGCGCTGGTAAATATCCGAAGCTATCATGAGAAACAGAAACAGAACAGCTGGTTTTCCAGTACGGAGGACGGCACCATGCTGGGACAGAAAGTCACTCCGCTGAAACGGGTGGGGGTTTACGTTCCCGGCGGCAAGGCGGTTTATCCCTCCTCTGTTCTCATGAATATCGTTCCTGCCAAAGTGGCTGGAGTGGATCGAATCATTATGACCACCCCTCCGGGGAAGGACGGCAAAGTCTGCCCCACCACGCTGGTGGCAGCCAAAGAGGCGGGCGCGGACGAGGTTTATAAGGTGGGAGGAGCCCAGGCTGTGGGCGCGCTCGCCTACGGTACGGAAAGCATCCCCAAGGTAGACAAGATCGTTGGACCGGGCAATATTTTTGTCGCCCTGGCAAAGAAGGCGGTTTATGGCTATGTAAGCATTGATTCCATCGCCGGCCCCAGCGAGATCCTTGTGCTGGCGGACGAAACCGCCAATCCCAGATATGTGGCCGCGGATCTTCTTTCCCAGGCGGAACACGACGAACTGGCTTCCGCCATACTGATCACCACCAGCAGAGAACTGGCAGAAAAAGTCAGCACGGAAGTGGAGGAGTTTGTGAAGGTCCTTTCCAGAAAGGAGATCATTCAGAAATCCCTGGATAATTTCGGCTACATCCTCATCGCGGAAGATATGGACGAAGCGGTGGAAGCCGCCAACGAGATCGCGTCCGAACATATGGAGATCGTGACCAGGAATCCTTTTGAGATCATGATGAAGGTACGAAACGCCGGAGCGATCTTTATCGGGGAATACAGTTCCGAGCCTCTGGGAGATTATTTTGCCGGGCCGAACCATGTGCTTCCCACCAACGGTACGGCGAAGTTCTTTTCACCTCTTTCCGTGGACGACTTTATCAAGAAATCCAGTATTGTATATTATTCCAGGGAGGCCCTGGGTAAGATCCATAAAGACATCGAACAGTTCGCGAAAGCGGAGCAGCTTACGGCGCACGCAAATTCTGTGGCGGTACGTTTTGAGAATGAAGAAGAATAATGGAGAAAACAGTAATATGGCAAGAGAAGCATCCGTAGAAAGAAATACAAAAGAAACTGAGATCAAGCTGAAACTGGTCCTGGACGGAACCGGATACTCGGATATTGAGACAGGAGTCGGTTTTTTTGATCACATGCTGGACGGATTCACCCGTCACGGACTTTTTGATCTCTGCGTCAGGGTACACGGCGATCTCCATGTAGACGACCACCATACGGTGGAGGATACCGGTATCGTGCTGGGAAACGCCATCCGCATGGCGGCAGGGGACAAGAAAGGCATCCGACGTTACGGGAGCTGTATCCTTCCCATGGACGAGGTCCTGGTGCTCTGCGCGGTGGACCTCTGCGGCCGTCCGTATTTTTCCTGGGACGGGGAATTTCCCACCGAAAAGATCGGGGATATGGCTTCGGAGATGGTAAAAGAGTTTTTCTACGCGGTTTCCTATTCCGCGGGAATGAATCTGCACATCAAGGTTCTTACCCCGGGCAACAGCCATCATATGGCGGAAGCCATGTTCAAAAGCTTTGCGAAAGCCCTCGACCAGGCGCTTTCTTTTGATGAAAGAATTACAGACGTGCTCTCTACCAAGGGCAGTCTCTGACAAGGAGTTAGGTTATGGCGGATAAATTATTGGTACCCTGTCTGTATCTCCAGTCCGGCAGGGCAGTGACGGGATTCGGGCAGCGGAATCTGTTCGGAAACGGCGACGTGGCGGAGCTGGCGCGTTTTTACAGCGACAACGGAGCGGACGAACTTC
>CALWGI010000061.1 GCA_944380045.1 uncultured Blautia sp. | reverse complement strand
ATATCAGGAAAATACAGGAGGTTTCTATAGGAAAAGAGAATGACAGAAATTTGTTTGGAATTAAAAGATATCAGAAAAAGTTTTGAAAAGGAGACGGATGTTCTCAAAGGGATCAGCCTTGCCATCGGAAAGGGAGAGTTTATCACTCTTCTTGGTTCGTCCGGCTGCGGTAAGACCACCACGCTGCGTATTATCGCGGGACTGGAAACGCCGGACGGGGGACAGGTATTTCTGGACGGAAAGGATGTGACTTCCCTTGCGCCGGAGGCGAGAGACGTAAATACCGTTTTTCAGAATTACGCTCTCTTTCCCCATATGAACGTGGCGGATAACATCGGTTACGGGCTGAAACTGAAAAAGACCCCGAAGGAAGAGATCAGGCGGAAAGTAAAAAAGATGCTGGAACTCGTTCAGCTTCCCGGATACGAAAAGAGAAAGCCTTCCGAGCTTTCCGGAGGCCAGAAGCAGAGGGTGGCAATCGCCAGGGCTCTTGTAAATAATCCAAAGGTTCTCCTTCTGGACGAGCCTCTGGGCGCGCTGGATCTCCAGCTCCGCCGGGCCATGCAGATCGAACTGAAGCGTCTGCAGAAAAAACTGGGGATCACCTTCGTCTACATCACGCACGATCAGGAGGAAGCGATCAATATGTCCGACAGGATCGCGGTGATGAACGAAGGCAGATTCGAGCAGATCGGTTCTCCCGACGAGATCTATAATCATCCGCGCACCAGTTATGTGGCGACTTTTGTGGGAAACGCCAACATTCTCAGGGGCAGGGCCGCCGGAACAGAGAACGGCAGTGTCCTTGTGGAGCTTCCGGGAGGAATCATGCCGGTGGACGCGGCAGGAGAGAAAGTAAAAGAAGGCGAAGAAGTGACGCTGGCTGTCAGAAGCGAGAATATCAGACTGGACGGCGGCTGCGGTCTGGAAGCCGAAGTTGCGGAAAAGAGTTTCGCAGGGGGACTTTTGCGCGTTGTGCTGAAGCTTTCGGACGGCACAGAGGTGACGGCGAGCCGGTACGGGATCGACGCGGCTGTGCAGCCGGGAGAGAAAGTCTGCCTCAGTTTTGAGCCGGGCGACGCGGTTCTGGTTGACAGACCCGGGAATCCAGGAAACGCCGGGGAGGTAAAGAATGCGTAGGCGCAGGTCCAGCTCTGTCTGGATGATCCTTCCCCTGTATATTTTTACCATCGTGTTTGTGGCGGGGCCGCTGATCTATATGGTGGCCTTGAGTTTCTCCCAGTCTGCGGAGACATTCGGCGTGGAGTGGGCGTTTACTCTGGAAAATTACAAAAAGATCCTGGAACCCGTCTATCTCGAGACTTTCCTGGAATCTTTCCAGCTTGCCCTCACCAGTACGGCGATCATTTGTCTTCTGGGCTATCCTTTCGGGTATTTTATGGCGAAACTTTCGGAGGGCTGGAAGAAAAAGGTGATGATTTTCCTGATGCTGCCGTTCTGGATCAACTCCCTGATCCGTCTCTATGGGTGGATCATCATTCTCCAGAATAAGGGCGTGCTGAATTTTATCCTGCAGAAACTGGGAATCATAGAAAAACCGTTGAGGATCCTGTACAGTTATCCGGCCATTGTGGTGGGTATGGTGTACGTGCTCCTTCCTTTTATGATACTTTCCGTATACTCCAGCGCGGAAAAGCTGGACTGGTCCCTTGTGGAGGCGGCACGGGATCTGGGAGCGTCGAAGATGAAGGCTTTCTGGACGGTTTCCTTTAAACTGACGATTCCCGGACTTCTCTCCGGAATCATTCTGACCTTTATTCCCTCCATGGGACTGTTCTTTATCGCGGACATTCTCGGAGGAAACAAGATTGTTCTGGTGGGAAGCCTGATCCAGGAGCAGATGACAAGAGGCAATAACTGGCCATTTGCCGCGGCTCTGGCGGTTGTGCTGATGGTGCTTACCACGTTGATGATCGTGTTGTACAGAAGAATTACCAATGTAAAAGAACTGGAGGGGATCGGATGAAAAAGAATTCAAGATTTTCCGGAATCTACCTGGGGATTATATTTTTCCTGATGTACCTTCCTGTGGTTGTGGTGATCATTTTTTCCTTTAATGAATCCAAGCTGCCGGTAAGGTTCAGCGGATTTTCACTTACCTGGTATCAGGAGCTCTTCCAGGATGAGGACATGCTGGAAGCTTTGAAGAACAGCCTGATCCTGGGAGTTTCCAGCTGCCTGCTTTCGGCGGTGATCGGAACTCTGGGCGCGGTGGGGCTTGCCAGGATCAAATGGAGGACAAAAGGAATACTGGAATATGTTTCCATCCTTCCTCTGATGATACCGGAGATCATTCTCGGTATGGTGCTCATGGCCTTCTTTTATCTTCTGAATATCCCGTTTGGAATGCTGACCCTTCTTCTGGGCCACACGGTGTTCTGTGTGCCGTATATCCTCATGGAGGTAAAAGCGCGGCTGGCAGGTATGGATCCCGCCCTGGAGGAAGCTGCCAGAGATCTGGGCGCCGGTTCTTTCCGGGCGTTCTGGGATATCACACTGCCGCTGATCATGCCGGCGGTGATGTCGGGTTCCCTTCTGGCGTTCGCCATGTCCATGGACGATGTGGTGATCAGTATCTTTATAAACGGGCCCAGGCTGTCCACGCTGCCGATCAAAGTATACACTCAGCTGAAGACGGGCGTTACGCCGGAGATCAACGCGCTCTGTACGCTGATGCTTGTTTTCACCATTGTGATCTTTCTTTTGTATCTGCTTGTCAGAAAAATTTCAAAAGGAAAGAATATACTCTTTTCAACAGGAGAAAAGTAGGATATACTGTATCTACAGCTTTTCCACTGTGAAGGACTGAATAAAACGAAGAAAAGGAGAACGAAATGAAAAGAATTTTGGCTGCCGCAGTGTGTGCGGTCCTGGCAGTCCCGGCAACGGCATTGCCTGTAAGCGCCGCTTCTGACGAACTGGTGCTTTTTACCTGGGAAAACATGTTCCCCCAGGAGGTTCTTGACGGATTTGAAGAAGAGACAGGTATTGAGATCATATACTCCAATTTTGATACCGACGAGACGATGCTTGAGAAGCTGTCCATGGCTGAGGGCGGAGATTACGACATCGTTATCGCGGACGATTATATCCTGGAGAACGTGATCCAGGAAGGCCTGGCTGAGAAACTGGATACATCGAAGCTTACAGGTTTTGAGAATATCAATCCTCTTTATCAGGGACAGTTCTACGATCCGACAGATGAGTATACCGTTCCCTACGGAGCCGGAATCCCTCTGATCGTTTATGATCCCACCATGGTGGATATCGAGATCAAAGGATACGCCGATCTCTGGGATCCTTCTCTGGAAGACAGTATCGCCCTGATCGCCAACTACCGCGTGATCAACGGTATCACCAACATGGCTCTGGGCAAGAGCATGAATGAAGAGGACGTTGACTCTATTAAAGAGACAGGAGAGAAGCTTCTGGAGCTTGCTCCCAATGTGCGCCTGATCCAGGATGACAACACGCAGAACGCCCTTCTTAACGGCGAGGCCAGCGTGGGCTTCATCTATACCTCTCAGGTAACCGCCGCTCTGGCGGAGAACCCGGATCTGGAAGTGGTATATCCGGAAGAGGGCCTTGGATTCGGAATCATGGGTATGTTTATCCCCAGCCAGGCGCCCAATAAGGACGGAGCATATCAGTTTATGGATTATATCCTTCAGCCGGAAGTTGCCGCGCAGTGCTTCGACTATATCGGTTACTACTGCACGAACAAGGCTGCCGACGAGCTTGTAAATCCGGATCTGGTTGTTCCGGATTCCGTTGAGAGCGGAGAGATCGTGCAGAATGTAAGCGAAGAGGCAAACGAGCAGTACAGCCAGAACTGGACGGAATTCCGCGCAGCCTGCGACTGACAGGATTAAGGAGGACTCAGGATGGAAATTTTTAAAGGTACCGCTACCTTTTCAGGAATTGCCATCGGAAAAATCTTATATTACAGCAGAGGAGAATATCAGATCCGCCAGTCTATGGCGGGCAGTGTGAAGAAGGAGGTCCTGGCTTTCCGGGATGCCTCTCTTCACGCCGCCGCGGATCTTAAATCTCAGTACGAGGAAAAACGCCTCCTGGATCAACAGGAGGCGAATGCCTTTTTCAGGCAGATTGAACTTCTTGAGTCGGATAGTTTCCGCCGCGCCATCGAGGACTGCATCAAGTCCGAGAAAGTGAACGCCGCCTATGCGGTCATGCTCAACAGGGACGAGATGACAGAGACCTTCCGGGGTCTGGAGGCTTCCTTTATCGCGGAGAAGCTTGAAGATATCCGGGAAATCTCCGGCTGTCTGATCCGGATACTGGGAGGATCGTCCGCAAGGATCAATCTGGGGGATGAACCGGTGATCCTGGTGACAGAATCCCTTTCTCCCACAGAGATCATGGAGATGGACAAAAACAGGCTTCTTGCGGTTGTCATGCATCACGGCTCCGCGGATTCCCATACTTCCATCGTGGCCAAGACCATGGAGATCCCCACGCTGGTGGACGTCATGGCCGACGACGAATGGGAGGGAAGGACCGCTATTGTGGACGGTTATACGGGGACTCTTTATATCGACCCGGATGAGGAAGTCCTGAAAGAGTACAAGCTCCGTCTGGAAGCCGACAGGAAGGAAAAAGAAGCTCTCCTGAGATTCCGGGACGAGACGGACGAGACCGCCGACGGGAAAAAGATCGGGCTTTACGCCAATATCGGCAACATGAGCGATCTGAACAATGTCCTTTACTATGGGGCGGCAGGTATCGGTCTTCTGCGCAGTGAATTCCAGTATCTCGGAAGAGAGAGCGCTCCCAGGGAGAGCGAGCTTTTCCAGACTTACAAAAAACTTGCGGAAGTCATGGGAGACCGTCCGGCGGTGATCCGTACCGCGGATCTTGGCGCGGACAAGCAGGCGGCTTATCTGGATATACCGGAGGAGACGAATCCCATCATGGGAAACAGGGGCATCCGGCTCTGCCTGGACAGAGAGAAGCTGTTTCGGGCGCAGCTGCGCGCGATTTACCGGGCCAGCGCCTATGGAAGCCTGGCAATGATGTATCCCATGATATCGTCAGAGAAGGAACTGGACGAGATTGAAGCCATTATCCGGGAGGTCAAAGAGGAGCTCGCCGGGAAGAAGGTTCCCTTCCGCGATATCGAGACAGGCATCATGATTGAGACGCCCGCCGCGGTGATGATCGCCCGCGAACTGGCGAAGAGAGTGGATTTTCTCAGTATAGGTACCAACGATCTTACGCAATATACGCTTGCCATGGACAGACAGAACCCGCTTCTGAAGGATAAATATGACGACCATCATCCCGCGATCCTGAGAATGATCCGTATGGTTGTGGACGCCGGACATCAGGAGGGATGCCGGGTGGGGATCTGCGGAGAGATCGCCGCGGACACGCAGCTCACAGAAACATTTCTCCGAATGGGCGTGGATTTCCTTTCCGTGGTTCCCGCCTGTATCCTGCCTGTGAGAAAAGCGCTGAGAGAGACGGACCTTGGCCGTGAATGAGGATATGATATGAATAAAAAAAGCAAAGTAATCCTGCTTCCCTGTAATTCCTACAGGGAAGCTTCTGTTTATGAAGCACTAAAAAAAGGGCTGGAGCTTCTGGATATCCGGGAGATCCTGCCTGACAAAAATGAAAAAATACTTCTGAAACCCAATCTTCTGAAAAAAGCAGATCCGGACCGTGCTGTGATCACACATCCCGCGGTGGTGGGAATGTTTGCCAGGATTCTGAAAGAAGAAGGGTATGGGAACATGATCGCGGGGGATTCCTGCGGGACCGGAAACACCTCTAAGGTGATCGCGGGAACGGGAATGGACGCATACCTGGAACGGTACGGCGTTCCCGCGGTGGACTTTTCCGCGGGCGTGAAGGTGCGCTATCCGGAAGGAGTACAGGCGAAGGAATTTATCCTTGCCAGAGAAGCGGCGGAAAGCAGCTGCGTGATCTCTGTCTGCAAGATGAAGACCCACGCGCTGGAGAGGATCACCGGCGCGGTGAAAAACAGTTACGGGTTTGTATATGGTTTTCACAAGGCAAAAGGCCACACGCAGTATCCCAGCGCGGACAGTTTTGCCAGAATGCTTGTGGATCTCAACCGTCTTGTGAATCCCAGACTGTATATCATGGACGGGATCGTTGCCATGGAGGGAAACGGGCCGGGATCCGGCGATCCTGTTCCCATGAACGTGATCCTGATGTCGCAGGATCCGGTTGCCCTTGACAGTGTTTTCTGTAACCTGATCGATCTGGACCCCAGGATGGTGCCCACCTGTTATCACGGAGAAAAAATGGGTCTGGGAACCTGGAAAAAAGAAGAGATATCCATCCTGACTCCGGACGGACCGGTTACAATGGAAGAGGTGAAGGAGAGATTCGGGAATCCGGATTTCCGTGTGGACAGAAGGCGGGTGCGCTACGGGATCTGGGAACGGATGGCGAAAGCTCTGAATATCTTTCAGAAGAAACCGTATATAGACGAGAGTCTCTGTATTAAATGCGGCGTCTGCGTGAAGAGCTGTCCGGTGCCGGGCAAAGCCGTTGACTTCAAAAACGGCAGGAAAAAAGCACCGGTCTACGACTACAAAAAGTGTATCCGGTGCTTCTGCTGCCAGGAGATGTGTCCCGAAAAAGCAATAAAGGTAAAATAAAGACTTAAATGACTCCGGACAGCTCCCTGATAAATTCAGGAGTTGTGCCGCAGCAGCCGCCCACGATGGAAGCGCCGTTGTCCATGAGCACTCTCATGTGGCGGGCAAAGTCAGAAGGAGTCATGTTGTAGACAGCGTTTCCAAAGTCGTCGATCGTCGGCATACCGGCGTTGGGTTTGACGACAACCGGGACGGAGACCGCCTCCCGGATGGCGCGAACGACAGATACCAGCTGGTCCGGGCCGACAGAGCAGTTGATGCCTACCGCGTCCGCGCCGGCACTTTCAAACGCCGCCGCGGCCTCCGCCGCGTTTCCTCCGCTGAAGATACTTCCGTCCGCCTCCACAGTGACGGTGCACAGGATGGGAAGGCTGCATACGGAGTTCGCCGCGTCGATGGCGGCAAGGGTTTCCTCAATGCTGATCATGGTCTCCGCCGCGATCAGATCTACGCCTGCGTCCGCGAGAATACGGATCTGTTCCCGGTACATATCGAAGGCTTCCTCATAGGTATAATCCCCCTCGGAAGTAAGGAATTCTCCGGAGGTGGTGATATCGCCGGCCACAAGAGCGCGGCCTTCGGCGATTTCACGGGAGTAGGAGACGAGGGTCCGGTTGATCTCCCCGATCCGGTCTTCCAGGTGATGCTTCGCAAGATTCATTCTGTTCCCGCCGAAAGTGGGAGCGTAGATGATATTGCTGCCCGCTTCTATATATGCTTTCTGCAGTTTCTGTATCACGTCTTTATGTTCGATCACCCACTGTTCCGTGCAGGTCCCCCGGGGCATCCCGGCGGCCATGAGATTGGAGCCGGTGGCGCCGTCCAGAAGGACAGGCTTCTGTGTGAGTTCTTTAAATTCCTGTTTTGTCAATGCGGCTTCCTCCTGTGATTTTCTTCTTAAATCTGTTTCGGTCTATTATATCACGCTCTTTTGGCGCTGGCTATCTTTTCTTTTGGAGACCGCTTTGGATCTGATAAAAATTTTTTATTTAAATACATGTAAAATCTATTGAAATCCCGCTGTTTTTATGATATACAGAAAGAACTGTACTAACAGAAAACAACGGGATTTTTGGGAGGGATGAAGATGAGCAGCAAGCTGATCGATTTTGTGCATGTTTCCAAGGCTTACGGAATGCAGACCGTTCTCGATGATCTGAATCTATACATAAGAGAAAATGAGTTTCTCACCCTTCTGGGACCGAGCGGCTGCGGAAAAACCACCACACTGCGTATTCTCGGTGGATTTGAAACGCCGGATACGGGAAAGGTGATCTTCGACGGGAAGGATATCACCAATCTTCCGCCGAATAAGAGGCAGCTGAATACCGTTTTCCAGAAATACGCCCTTTTTACCCATATGACTATCGCGGAGAATATTGCGTTCGGCCTGAAGATCAAGAACAAGAGCAGACAGTATATCCATGACAAGATCAAGTACGCGCTGAAGCTGGTGAACCTGGACGGATATGAGAACCGTATGCCGGATTCGTTGAGCGGAGGGCAGCAGCAGAGGATCGCTATCGCGAGGGCGATCGTCAATGAACCGAAGGTCCTGCTTCTGGACGAGCCTCTGGGCGCTCTTGACCTGAAACTCCGCCAGGACATGCAGTACGAGCTGATACGGCTGAAGAACGAGCTGGGTATTACTTTTATCTACGTGACCCACGACCAGGAGGAAGCCCTTACCATGTCGGATACGATCGTGGTAATGAATCAGGGCTACATCCAGCAGATCGGAACTCCCGAGAAGATATATAACGAGCCGGAGAACGCCTTTGTGGCGGACTTTATCGGCGAGAGCAATATCATATCCGCCACTATGGTGAAAGACCGTCTGGTGAAGATCCTGGGGGTTCCGTTCCCCTGCGTGGACGAAGGTTTCGGGCAGAACACCCCTGTGGACGTGGTGATCCGGCCGGAGGATATCGACCTGCTGAAACCGGGCGAGGGAAGCATAGACGGCGTTGTGACGCATCTGATCTTCAAGGGCGTCCATTATGAGATGGAGGTAATGGCCAATAATTACGAATGGCTGGTGCACAGTACGGATATGTTCCCGGTGGGCACGGAAGTCAGCATCCATGTGGACCCCTACGATATCCAGATCATGAAGAAACCGGAATCTGAAGATGAGGAGGCGGTAAACATTGAAGAGTAAACGTCTTCTGGCCGGACCTTATCTGTTCTGGTCGGTTTCCTTTGTAGTGATCCCGCTCCTCGTGATCGTATATTATGCGTTTACCAATGACGAGGGAGGATTTACCTTTTCCAATCTCGCGCAGATCACTACCGCGGAAAATCTGAAAGCGCTTGGGCTGTCCATTCTGCTTTCGCTGGTAAGCACCGTGGTCTGTCTCTTGCTGGCGTATCCGCTGGCGATGATACTCAGCCAGAACAATGTCAGCCAGACCAGTTTTATCGTGCTGATCTTCATCCTGCCCATGTGGATGAATTTTCTCCTGCGCACCATGGCGTGGCAGACGCTTCTAGAAAAAAACGGCGTGATAAACAGTATCCTGGAATTCCTTCATCTGCCGGCGCTGGAGATCATCAATACCCCGGCGGCCATTATACTTGGCATGGTATATAATTTCCTGCCTTTTATGGTGCTGCCTATTTACAACGTTCTGGTAAAGATCGACCCCAACGTGCTGAACGCGGCAAGGGATCTGGGAGCGAATTCCGTCCAGACCTTTCTGAAGGTAACGCTTCCCTTAAGCATACCGGGTGTGATCAGCGGCATTACCATGGTGTTCGTGCCTGCGCTGACAACCTTCGTGATCTCCGATCTTCTGGGCGGAGGCAAGATCCTCCTGATCGGCAACGTGATTGAACAGTCTTTCAAGCAGAACAGCAACTGGCATGTGGGAAGCGGCCTTTCCCTGGTGCTGATGGTGTTCATTATCGCCAGCATGGCCATGGTTGCGAAATATGATAAAGAGGATGGAGGTGCGGCATTTTGATAAAAAAATCCATCCAGAAAATTTATCTGGCGCTTATTTTCATTCTTCTGTACGCCCCTATCGTCACATTGATGGTCCTGTCCTTCAATGAGTCCAGGACCAGAGCGAAATGGGGAGGCTTTACCCTGAAGTGGTATCAGGAGCTGTTTAAAAACGAGCAGATCATGAGCGCTTTTTATACAACCCTTGTGATCGCCTTCCTGGCAGCCGCCGCGGCGACGGTGATCGGAACGGCGGCGTCCATCGCGATCCAGGGAATGAAGCAGCGCTGGCGGACCATGTATATGGGACTTACCAATATCCCCATGATGAACGCGGAGATCGTGATGGGAGTGTCCCTGATGCTTCTTTTTATCGCTCTCCGGATGACGCTGGGATTCGGCACGATACTTATCGCCCATATTACGTTCAATATTCCCTATGTGATACTCAGCGTTTCTCCCAAGCTGCGTCAGACAAGCCGCCATACATACGAGGCTGCGCTGGATCTGGGAGCGTCTCCTCTGAAAGCGTTTTTCAAGGTGGTTTTCCCGGATATCGTGCCGGGCGTGCTTTCCGGATTCATGCTGGCGTTCACCATGTCCCTGGATGATTTTGTGATCACTCATTTTACCAAGGGACCTGGGATCGACACTCTTTCCACGAAGATCTACACGGAAGTGAGGAAGGGGATCAAACCGGAGATCTACGCTCTGTCCACGATCCTTTTCGTATCTGTCCTCGTTCTTCTGATCCTGGTGAATTATTCGCCTGACGGGAAAGAGGAAGAGGGCGCGAAGAAAAAAGTCAGGAAGCCTTCCAGGGCGAAGGTGATCTTTCTGCGCCGGATCGTTCCTGCCGCGATCTGTATTCTTTTTGTGTTCGGCGGGATCTATTACGCAGGCGAGAACCAGGTGATGAATTCCGAGAAGGTCGTTGTGTACAACTGGGGCGAGTATATCGATCCGGAAGTGCTGACCATGTTCGAGGAGGAGACGGGGATCGACGTGGTCTATGAGGAGTTTGAGACCAACGAGATCCTGTATCCCAAGATCAGCTCCGGAGCGATCGCCTACGACGCCATCTGTCCAAGCGATTATATGATCCAGCGTATGATGGAGAATGATCTGCTTGCGGAGATTGATTTTGACAATATCCCCAATATCAAATACATCGGCAGCCAGTATATGGAACAGTCCAGGCAGTTTGATCCGGAAAATAAATACTCTGTTCCCTACTGCTGGGGCACCGTGGGAATCCTCTACAACAAGACTATGGTGGATGAACCGGTGGACAGCTGGGGCATCCTCTGGGATGAGAAGTACAGAGACAATATTCTGATGCAGGATTCTGTCCGGGACGCTTTCGGGGTGGCTCTCAGGTATCTGGGATATTCCCTTAATTCCACAGACCTGGATGAACTTACAGAGGCGAGGGATCTGCTGATCGAGCAGAAACCGCTGGTGCAGGCTTACGTCATCGACCAGGTCAGGGATAAGATGATCGGAAACGAAGCCGCCATCGGCGTGATCTATTCCGGTGAGGCGATCTATACCCAGAAGGAAAATCCTGATCTGGAATATGTGGTTCCGAAAGAGGGCTCGAACATCTGGATCGATTCCTGGGTGATCCCGAAAAACGCGGAGAACAAGGAAAACGCCGAAAAGTTTATCAATTTCCTCTGCCGTCCGGATATCGCGCTTATGAACTTTGAGTATATCACTTATTCCACGCCCAATACGGAGGCGAGAGAGATGATCGAGGATGAGGCTATCCGGAACAGTACGATCGCCTTTCCGGATCTGGAAGAGCTTCCGGAGCTGGAGACATTCCAGTATCTGGGACAGAAGGCGGATGAGACGTATGGGGAGTTGTGGAATCAGGTGAAGTCGTC
>CALWGI010000060.1 GCA_944380045.1 uncultured Blautia sp. | reverse complement strand
CGATTGTGTTCTGACACACCAACGCTGAATATTCGGTAGAGAAATGCGGCTCCGGCGGGGCCGCATTTTTCTGTGCAATTTTCTGTTTCTGAAGAACCCTGTTCACGGAAAGCGGAGAGTGGTATAATAACCGCAGAGCAGGTACGATACCATGGCTGCAGGGCGGTCATGGTATGTAAAACAGTAATAATAAAGAAAGAAGGCAGCGACGTATGGCAGATACAAAAAGGTTATACTATGAAGACGTTTATATAAAGGAGTTCCGGGGCACAGTGACGGAATGCCGGAAAACAGATAAGGGCTACCGGATCCTTCTGGATCAGAGCGCCTTTTATCCGGAAGGCGGCGGGCAGCCCTGCGATCTGGGTACCCTGAACGATATCAGAGTCACAGACGTTCAGGAGGAAGAGGGGGAACTGATCCATTATACAGAGGAACCTCTGGAAGCGGGAACAGAAGTGGAAGGAAAGATCGACTGGGAGCGGAGATTCGACCTGATGCAGCAGCATTCCGGCGAGCACATGGTAAGCGGACTGATCCATGAGGCGTATGGGTACAATAACGTGGGCTTTCATATGGGAAGCGACGTGATCACCATTGATTTCAGCGGCGTTCTCACCTGGGAACAGCTTGAGGAGATCGAGGAGAAAGTCAATCGGAAAATCTGGGAAAACAGTCCGGTAAGAATTTTTTATCCTTCTGAGGAGGAACTGAAGACGCTTCCCTACAGAAGCAAAAAGGAACTGGAGGGAAAGATCCGTCTGGTGGAATTCCCGGGGGCGGATCTCTGCGCCTGCTGCGGAACTCATGTGACGCATACGGGAGAGATCGGAGCGGTGAAATTCCTGAGCGTGGAGAATTTCCGGGAGGGCGTCCGCGTCTCCATGATCAGCGGAAAAAGAGTCATGGATTACCTGAAGACGGTAAACGATCAGAACCGTCAGATCTCCGTAAAGCTTTCCGCGAAACAGGAGGAGACCGCCCAGGCTGTGGAAAGGCTGTGGGAGGAGAATTACCGCCTGAAGGGAAGGCTTCTCAACATGGAGCAGGAACTGTGCCGTACAGAGGCGCAGAGATGGGAAGGCGAAGGCAGCGTGCTTCTTTTTCACGAAGGATTGGATGCGGACGGAGTGCGCAGGATGGCAGACGCCGTGATGCAGACCTGCGCCGGCTGCTGCGCTGTCTTTTCCCGCGATGAAGACGGAAGCTATAAATACGCCATAGGCGAGAAGGACGGAGATCTCCGCCAGTTTGTAAAAGAGATGAACGCGGCGCTGAACGGGCGGGGCGGCGGCAGGCCTTTCTTCGCCCAGGGGTCGGTAAAAGCCACAGAAGAGGAAATCAGGAGATTTTTCAGACAGTAAGTCCGCAATAAACAGAGGTGACAGGGAATGTTCGGTGAATGCCACGCCCATGTGATCATGGACGGAATCAATTATAAAAAGGCCGTAAAGCGGCATGAACAGGGTCCGGATGAGGTGATCGTGAGAAAATGCCTAGAAACATATCAGAGGGCAGGCGTTACGTTCGTAAGAGACGGGGGAGACGCACTGGGAGTTTCTCATCTGGCGAAAAGACTGGCCCCGGAGTACGGGATCGACTATCGTACCCCGGTATTCGCCATACACAAAAACGGGCATTACGGCGGGATCGTGGGACGGGGATTCGACGATCTGAAAGAGTATCATGCCCTTGTAAAAGAGGCGGGACGCCAGGGAGCGGATTTTATCAAGATCATGACCACAGGACTGCTTGATTTCAACAATCACGGTATGGTGACGGGGACGCCCCTGGAGAAAGAAGAAGTCCGGGAGATGGTCCATATCGCCCATGAGGAGGGCTTCGCCGTGATGAGCCATACCAACGGCGTTTACGGGGCGCAGGCGGCCATTGAGGCCGGAGTGGACAGTCTGGAGCACGGCAACTACATGGACGATGAAACGATCGCCATGCTGGCGGACAGCCATACGGTGTGGGTTCCCACTCTGGTGACAGTGCGGAATCTCATGGGATGCGGGAGATATGACGACACTGTCCTGCAACCCATCATAGAGAGCGGAGAGACCAGCCTCCGCCGCGCTTTCCACAAAAAAGCCCGCGTTGCTCTTGGAAGCGACGCGGGGGCTTACCGGGTGATGCACGGAACCGGGATTCGGGACGAATACAGGGCGTTTCTGGAGATCCTGGGAGATACCCCGGATACAGACCGATGGATCAGAGAGGGCGAAGAGGAAATCCGCCGCAGGTTCTGCCGAAGATAAAAAGAAAACCCGGTATACAGAGGAACGGAAAAAATTCTTCTGTGTGCCGGGTTTTTGCGGTCTGTATGTTCAGGCGTCTTCAATCTTCAGACCGTTGTAAATATTGGAGTTCCTGGAATCCGCAGGGTTGTAGGTGATCTTTACGGAACTTCCTGTGAGGAGGCCTCCTGTGGAAGTGTTGTCCGCCTCATCTGTACGGAAAGTAAGGCTTACGCCGTCCGCGGTGAGAAGGGTGATCGTGTTTGCGGTGGATCCGGTGATCTCTCCGGAAACCGTATAGGAAATATCGCGGGGACTGAGATCCTCCGGAATATCTCCTGTTACGCCGATGACTGTGATCCCCTCTGTTGTCCGGCCGTTGAACTTCCCGGTATAGGTCACAGTTACGGAAGAACCGGCAGATATGCCGCCGCTGAAATAACAGGGCACGGAAGAAACATTCAGGTTAAGCACAGCGTCGGAGTTTTCCGGGACGACCTGCAGGGTATTGAGACTGATGTTCCGTATAACGGCTGTAAAGCGGTTTTCTTTTTCTTCCTCCGGAACCGGAGTGGGCGCGGGCGTAGGAGTCGGCGTAGGCGACGGTACTTCAAGAGGATCGATGTCAGACGCGCTGAGTATCTTAAGGTGGGACGCGTTCAGTACGTTGGAATCAGCGGTCTCTGATTCCCCGAAATTTCCCTTGTAATGGAGATATACCATGGCGCCGGCCCGGATCCCGTTCTGGTAATACTGCTCGGTTCCTGTTACAGGATAAGTGGCTGTCTTTCCTGTGCGCGATTTCAGAGTGATGGAATTAAGAGTCAGATCCTGCAGCTGGCCGTGGGTGGTTTTTTCTTCCAGCTGTACTTTGTTGTGATACTCATCCACCACTTTCAGAGGACGCACAGTGCCGGTATCCGTTCCTTCCAGCCTGCCTTCATATATGACGCTGATCTCGTCTCCCGTGATCATCCCGCCTTCGCATTCCAGCTCTGCCTGAGAGACATCGAAAACATAGATATCTTCTCCGCTGGCAAGGGTAAGCTGGTTCCCGGTAAAATCTTTCAGTACCCCATGTATTTCATCCATATAAACCCGCTGGCTGTCAGGCGAGGGGACCTGCGCTTCGCTGTCCTCTTTCGAGACGAACCGATCGATCACGTCCCCCGGGGCGCATCCGGAGAGAGACGCGGCAAATACAGTGCAGATACATGCAATAAACAGTCGTTTCATTGAATACCTCCGGTATTTCTGTTTCGTTCTTCATTCCATAATACCTCTCCTTTGCCTTTGTGGCAATGTTTTTAGGAAAGGGAAATAAAAATATTTGGTATTATTGTACAAAAATATATTGTGAATATTATAACAAAAATATATTGCATTCTCTGTAAAGTGTGCTATACTTTAAAACAAGTAAATAATAGCGAAGTAGGAATTTATGCGTTAAGTGTTCATTGGCTGGGGAGTCGCCGTGAAACGAAAAGCTGCTGACAGGAAGGCTTACGATATATTTTCCGCACCCGTTGCTACATATGAGAACATCTCATAATGTGGAGGGATTATTATTTATGGTAACTACTCTGACTGTGTGAAACATTATGGAGGTGTTTTTATTATGCAGAAAAACAGAAACAGAACTTATTGGAACGTAAAAACACTGGTATTCATGGCGCTTCTTGTGGCCATGCATCTGGTGCTTACCCGGGTCTTTGTAATTGAACTGGGTGCCTACCGCATCTCGGTAGGCAGCGTCTGCACCATCCTGGCAGGACTCTGGATGGGACCCGTTGCCGGCGCTGTCTGTGGCTTTTGCGCGGATATCCTGGGATGCTTTATGAAGGGATATGCGGTGGATCCGTTTATCACAACGGCCGCTGTCTGCTGGGGACTGCTTCCGGCGCTGGCGAGACCGCTTTTTGCCGGCAGGACCAAAAAGGGCAAGACCGTGGGCATCGTAATTTCCATTGTGGTAACCGCTGTGATCAGTTCTCTGGTGCTGACCACATCCGGCCTGGTGCTTTTCCAGGGTTATAATTTCTATACCATTATCCCGGGCAGACTGGTTCAGTTTGTGATCCTGATCCCGGTATACTGTGTGCTTACCTGCCTTCTGTATTTCAGTCCGCTGACGGCTCTCGTCATGGATACGGTGAAACCGGCGGTGCTGAAGAAAAAAGCAGTGTAATACATAGAAAAACAGAGAACATTTTAGATATAATGATCATGATTCCCCTGATAAAGGCGCGGCGCAATGCCGCGCCTTATCTGATGGGCGGCTGTACACGGAACCAGTAGGTATAAAAATGGTCAAAACCAAGAGACGCGTACAGCCGGTGCGCGTTCAGATTCCCCTGAACGACCTGCAGATAGGCGTTTTCGGCGCCTTTTTTCATTCCCTCCCGCAGAAGGCCCGTGCAGATCTGACGGGCGAGTCCCTGCCTGCGGTACTGTTCCTGAACGTGGATGGCGTAAATTCCGATATAATCGCGGTCCAGGATTCCAAGCCCTGTAGCGATGATGCGTCCGTCTTTTTTTACAGAGGCGCAGACCGTTTCTTTGGGGATCGCGCGGTACATAGACGGGACGACTTTCAAATGCACAGGATTCTTTGTCCCTTTCAGTTCAAAAAGACTCCGGATCCAGATATCAGGTATATCGGAAGTGAAGACAACATCCGGACAGGACGCGTCGAGGAAAGAAGCGGACAGAGGGAGCGTCATCACATCGGTGGTGTGCTGGATCTCATATCCCCGGTTTTCCAGAGTATAATCAAAATCCGGAGATACCAGGGGGCTGATCTTAAAAACAGCCGGAGAACCCAGACGCCGGTACTCGTTTTCGCAGTAGGGGATTTTTTCCCTCCAGGGAAGCGAGGAGCTTCCGAACTGCTCGACGCTGTTGGTCCTGTGGGTATAGAAATAAGAAAAACGAAGGATCCAGCCGTCGTAAAGTTCCATTTTATGGGAAGGCCATGCATTCAGAGACATGTCTTCTATTTTTTTGATATTTGCTTCCATAATACTGCCTCCTGACAGAAAATGATCTTTTCGTATTATACAGAAAAAAATCAGGATCCGCAATCCTGCGTCAGGATATGCTGTCAGTATTTGACGAACGAATTTTCTGGACAGATCAGGAGGATCTGCTCTATAATAAGACTCACCAGAGATCTTCTGGTATTCCTGTCCGTCTGATCAGACGGATCATCCCCATTTATTTTTTACATGTCCAATCCTCAGGAAAGGAGTGAGTGCAGGATCATAACAGACAGAATACTGGCGCTGACCATTGCCGGCGCGGCCGCGGCCATGGATCTTTATTCCATGCGCATCAGCAACGGCTGGATACTGTTTTCCCTTGGCGCAGGTCTGTGGTTCTGTCTTTCTGGAAGCGGTCCCGGCCTGCCGGTGTATCTTGCCGGCGCGGTGCTTCCTCTGGCGCTTTTGGGCTGGCTGTTCCGGTTCAGGATGCTGGGTTCGGGAGACATTAAGCTGTTCTGCGCCCTTGGCGGGATCATGGGTCCGGAAGCCGTCCTGTACTGTATCGGCTTCTCTTTTCTGACCGGCGCAGCCATATCTCTGGCATTACTGATCTCCTGCGGCGGGTTTACCGAGAGAATAAGTTATTTTCTGGAATATCTCGCCGCCTATCTGAGCACCGGGATCAGGAAGCCTTACCGTCGGGAAGGTTCTGTTCCGGAGAACTTTCATTTTACAATTCCCATTTTCATGAGCGTAATGCTTTATACAGGAGGTATCTATTGAAGAAACGAATTTTTGCAGTCTGTGACACGGAGGCGGAGTACGCGCGGAATTTCATGGAGTATGTGAGCCGCAGGAAGAATATTCCTTTTGAAGTCCAGGTTTTTACAAATGTGGAGAGCCTGCTGGATTTTGCCGGCAGGAATCATATAGAGCTTCTCCTGATTTCTCAGGCGGCCATGTGCGGCGCGGTCCGCGACCTGGATATCGGCAAGGTGATCATCCTCACGGAAGGGGTGCGGCCTCCGGAGCTGGAGGCTTACGCGGGCGTCTATAAGTATCAGTCCTCCTCTCAGGTGGTGAAGGAGGTGATGGCGTGTTACGGGAAGGAGAAATCCGTCCTGCCGGCACAGACCCCGGTAATGAAGAAGACTACGGAAATACTGGGCGTCTACTCGCCGCTGGGACGATGCCTGAAGACATCCTTCGCGCTGACCCTGGGACAGATCCTTTCCAGGGAGCGGCCGGTGCTGTATCTGAACCTGGAAGAATATTCCGGATTTGAGGAACTGCTTGGCCGCAGCTTTCAGGGAACGCTCAGCGACCTTCTGTATTACATCCGTCAGGGAGAACAGAATATCTCTGTGAAACTGAACAGTATGGTGGAAACAATGGGAGTCCTGGATTTTATCCCTCCGGTACAGTCTCCTCTGGATATCAGAGGCGCGGCGTGGCAGGACTGGGCCGGACTTTTGCAGGAGATCCTGCTTTACAGCCCATATGAGACGCTGATCCTGGATATCGGAAGCGGGATCGACGAGATCTTCCAGCTTCTGGATATGTGCAGGACGGTGTTTATGCCCGTGAAGCCTGACAGAATATCCAGGTGCAAGATCGCGCAGTTCGAGAACCTGCTCCGGGTGCTGGATTATCCCCAGGTGCTTACCAGGACTGTGAAGATCCGCCCTCCGTTTTACAACAATATCCCGGCGGGAGTCTTCCGTCCGGAACAGCTTGTGTGGAGTGAACTTGGGGAATATGTGAATCGGCTGGTGAGAAAGGAAGGACTGTGAACAGAGAGAATTTTCAGATGCTGCGAAGACTTCTGATGGACAGGCTGGATCTGGCGGGAGAGCTTACAGACGCCGAGATCCTGAGAGAGATCGATCATCTGATCCTGAACCGGATGAGAGAATCCTGCCTGTCCCTGAAAGAGAAGACGGAACTCAGACAGGAGCTGTTTCATTCTGTAAGGAAACTTGACGTCCTGCAGGAGCTTATAGAAGACGAGACCATTACCGAGATCATGGTAAACGGTCCGGATAAGATTTTTATAGAACGGAACGGACAGCTGGGGAAATGGAACAAAAGTTTTACATCAAAAGAGAAGCTGGAAGATGTGATCCAGCAGATCGCGGGCAGATGCAACAGGGTGATTAATGAATCGATGCCGGTGGCGGACGCCAGGCTGGAAAACGGCGCCAGGGTCAATGCGGTGATCGCTCCGGTGGCTCTCAATGGTCCTGTTCTTACGATCAGGCGCTTCCCGGAAAATCCGATCACCATGGAGCGGCTGATCAGTCTGGGCAGCATTACCTGTGAATGCGCGGAGTTTCTCAGATCCCTGGTCCGGGCCAGATATTCCATCGTAATAGGCGGCGGAACAGGAAGCGGGAAGACGACGTTCCTGGGCGCGCTTTCGGAATATATCCCGGAGGACGAGCGGGTGATCACGATTGAAGACAACGCGGAACTGCGGCTGCAGGGGATCGAGAACCTGGTCCGGCTGGAGGCCAAAGCGGCCAACAGAGCGGGAGCTCCTTCTGTCAGCATCCGCGACCTGATCCGCACAGCCCTCAGGATGAGACCGGACAGGATCATTGTGGGAGAAGTCCGGGGAGAGGAAGCGGTAGATATGCTCCAGGCGCTGAATACAGGGCATGAAGGGAGCCTGAGCACGGCCCATGCCAACTCTGCGGGAGATATGCTGAGCCGTCTGGAGACTATGACGCTGATGGGAGTGGATCTTCCACTGGAGGCGATACGGAGACAGATTGCTTCGGGAGTGGATATACTGATCCATCTGGGACGCCTCAGAGACAAGACGAGGAAAGTTCTGGAGATCGCGGAAGTATACGGATTCAGGGATCATGAGATCCTTACACGGACGCTGTACCGGTGGCAGGAAGGAGACGGTCTTGTAAGGACGGCCGGGCTCCTTTGCCGGGAGAAGCTGGAAAGGGCAGGAGTGACGATCAATGAGACAGAATTATGATGAATATCACTATACGAAGCGGGAAGCGCTGAAATATACTTTTCAGAGTATACTTTTGTGCGCCGCGGCGGACTGGCTGTTTTATCAGAGCCGGATCCTGATGCTGGCGGCGGTCCCGCTGACCGTATTGTTCCTGAAATGGAAAAAGAAGCAGTTTATAAAAGAAAGGAAGAAAGCGCTGAATTACCAGTTCAAAGACGCGCTTAACGCGCTGAGCGCGGCGGTTCAGGCCGGTTACTCCGCGGAAAACGCGGTGACGGCGTGTGCAAGGGATCTGGAGCGGATTTATCCGAAAGATTCGGATATCGTGCGGGAATTCCGGTACATCGAAAACAGGCAGAAGGTCAGCGTTCCGGTGGAGGACCTTTTTCTCAGCCTGGGAGAGAGGACAGGGATCGAGGACATTGAAAACTTCGCGGCGGTGTTCAGCACGGCGAAAAGAACCGGCGGTGACATGGAAAAGGTGATACAGACTTCCGCGAGGATGCTGGGGGACAAGATCGATGTAAAAAAAGAGATCGAAGCCACTCTGGCGGCCAAAAAGGCGGAACAGATGATCATGAGCCTGATGCCGGCAGGCATTATCCTGTATCTGCAGCTTACCTCGCCCGGTTTTCTGGAAGTCCTGTACGGCAATGCTTTCGGGGTCTGCGCCATGAGCGCTTGTCTGGGGATCTACGTCCTCTCCTACTGGATGGGAAGGCGGATTGTGGATATCCAGGTGTAGAAGATAAGCTGTTCGGAGGTATTGGCTATGTGGATACATTTGGTGATCTTTATGCTGACGGCAGGTTTTCTGCTGGCCTGCCGGGCGGGATGGATCCGGACGGAGCCTCTGGGAGGCAGAAACGGAATACGTCTTTTCTGCGCGGTCGCGGTCCTGGGGAATATCCTGGGAATGGCTTTTACAGTCCGGAACGGTTCCGCGGCGGTATATGACCGGGGATATAAACTTGAAAAGGAAACGTCCGGCATATACGAAGAGGAATTCCAGGTGACGGTAGATGGAGACGGAGCCGGGAGCGTCAGGATCCAGGTGCCCGGGAAGGAGACGGAGGAGGAAGACGCCCCGTCAGAACCTGCCGAACCGGAAAACGACGGGGAACAGGAACTTCAGCATATGATCGAACAGTATAACGAGGACCGTCAGGATCCGGATTATTACTATCTCCCGGCGGAATGGGACGGCAGAAAGCTTACCTGGACCAGGGCGGGGGATCCCGCCGGAGGGATTCTGGCTTCCATGAGCCTGTTCGCGGCTTTTGTGGTGCTTCTGAAAAAAGCGCGGGAAGATCAGGAGAGAGAAGCGAAGCGGTCGGAGCAGCTCCTCATGGATTATCCAGGACTGGTAATGAAATTTGCGCTGCTGATCCAGGCCGGCATGACCGCGAGGAAAGCTTTCCGGAAAATGGCGGGTGATTACAGGAGACGGACGCCGGACGCGGGCAGATATGCCTACGAGGCCATGTGCACGGCGTGTTACGAGATGGAAAGCGGGGTTGCGGAACAGGAAGCGTACCGGAGATTCGGAGAACGGTGCGGACAGATGAAATATAAGACCTTTTCCGCTCTGCTGATCCAGAATCTTCAGAAGGGCAGCAGGCATATGGCGGATATTCTGGAACAGGAGGCTCTGGACGCCTGGGACGAAAGGAAGCGGAAGGCGCGTGTGCTGGGAGAGGCCGACGCCACGAAACTGCTTCTGCCCATGGTGATGATGCTGGCTGTGGTAATGGCGATTATTATGATTCCTGCTTTTCTATCTTTCTATGGATAAAAGACGGGGGAGGTGACATTTATGAGAAACCTGTGGGAAACAGCGAAAGCCTTCGCGGCGGAGGAAGACGCGGTAGGCGTGGTGGAGATTATTCTGATACTGGTGGTGCTTATCGGGCTGGTCATTATCTTCAAGGAACAGCTCACCAGTCTTGTGCGGAATATTCTTTCCAAAATTACGAAACAGAGTAACTCTATCTGACAAAAACTGGCGAATATCCGCTTCCGGATCCCGGAGGCGGATGCGCGCCGGTGAAAGGAGGGAAGCCGTTATGCGCAGAGGAAGTATTACTGTTTTTCTGGCGCTGGTGCTGAGCCTTATGCTGTCGCTGGTCAGCGCCGGCCTGCAGTCGGTAAGAAACGCTTCCGCCAGGACGCAGATCCTGAACAGCCTTGATATCGGTCTGTATTCACTTTTTGCCCAGTATGACAGAACGCTTCTGGAAGAATACGATCTGTTTTTTCTGAATGCCTCCGGCAGTCAGGGGACGCCGGATCTGGCTTCCGTGTACGATAATCTGGAATCCTATATCAAACCTGTTCTGCGCCAGAACGGGCAGAAGCTCTCTCTGCTCCAGGGCGGTTTTACAGGATACCGGCTGGCTACAGATCAGGACGGGGAAGTATTCTACCGTCAGGCGGTAAAATATATGAAAGATACGCTCGGGGCCAGAGGAATACAGATGCTCGTGGAGAAATTCCAGGAAAAGCAGGGACAGGTCAGCAGCGCCGAGGAGGCGGGAAGACAGGCGGAAGAAGGGAATACACTGGAGAATTACGAGGCGGAAATGAATGAGGCGGCCAGAAACAGCGAGGCTGCCAGACAGGCTGAGGAGGCGGCCGAAAACGCAGGGAATGAAGAGTTTACCAGCGGTTCGGAAACGGCGGGCGTCCCGGCGGATCCCGGCGTGGAGCAGCCGGCTTCCAATGTGACGAATCCGATCCCTGTTCTGAAGAGGATACGGCGTATGGGACTTCTGGATCTGGTTGTACCGGCGGATAAGGGGATCTCCGAAAACAGTGTGGATAAGAAGACGCTGCTGTCAGGAAGAAAGCGGGCGTCAGGGATGGACATGCCGGGGAAGGCGCAGAAGGATTCCTCCTGGTCCTCGGGGCTTCTGTTTCAGCAGTATCTCTCCGACAAGCTTGGAAGCTATATGGAGCCCGCCTCCGGCGCGCTGCGCTACCAGATGGAGTACCTGCTCTGCGGGAAAGACAGCGACCGGGAGAACCTGAAAGCCACGGCAGCCAGACTTCTTCTGGTCCGGGAAGGCGTCAACGCCGCCAGTCTCATGTCAGATCCGGCCAAACGGGCGCAGGTACAGGCGCTGGCTCTTGCCATCGCCTCGGGTTTCCTGATCCCGCCGGCGGCTGTGATCATTGAAGCGGCTCTGATACTCTGCTGGTCTTTTGCGGAGAGTATCCTGGATCTCAGAGAACTCCTTCACGGAGGAAAGGTACCGCTTGTAAAGAGCGCGCAGGACTGGCAGCTTTCGCTGGAGAATCTGCCGGAGCTTCTGGACAGACTGGATTCCGGACGCAGGAGCAGCGAGGACGGGATCTCCTATGAGGATTATCTTCAGATCCTGCTGCTGACACAGTCCAGACAGGAAAAACTGACGCGGGGGATGGATATGGTGGAACTGTCGGTGCGAAGCCGCACAGGACAGGAGAATTTCCGCCTGGACTGCTGTATCGAGGCGATCGAGGCTTCCGTGGATATCCGGAGCGGAGGCAGAAAAACTTATACGGCGACGAAACAGTACAGTTATACCTGAGTGTTTGTGCTTTTGGAAAAGGAGGCGCGGAAAGATGCTTTTTCAGCGGACAGAAAAATATACGGATGGAATCAAAGAAATAAAATCAGACAGAAAAGGAAGGAAATGCTCTCTGCAAGGAACCGGGGGTCCGGCTTCCCCGATGGACGGACGTTCCGGCGGTTCTGCTGAAAAAGCATCTTTTCGCGCTTCTTTTATACGGAAAGCCAGTCTGGCCGTAGAAACAGCGCTGGTGCTGCCCCTGTTCTTTCTGGGGATGATCACGCTGATCTCCTTTATGGATATCTATATGCTCCAGACACAGCATCTCCATGAGCTGTGCGAAAATGTAAAAAAGGCGGGGATGTATGC